>WREX01000015.1 GCA_009779115.1 Propionibacteriaceae bacterium | reverse complement strand
TCTGATGATCATCTCCGACACCAACAAACGTACTGCTCCCGCGGGCCTCGGCTTCTTCGTCGGCCCCCACTCCATGGACTTCCCCCTGCTCTCGGCCGCAACCCTGATTGTCATGCTCCCCGTCGTCGTGGTCTACGCCATCTTCCAACGCCAGTTCATCGCCGGCATGCTCCAAGGAGCAACCCGGTAGAACGTGATGTGTGCAGTTAGGTGAGTGTCGGCAGGGTGAAAGGCGCACTGAGTTGCGGGAACATGGGGTAATGCCGGATGTTTAATGTGGCAAGATCCATATTCTGCTCAATGGCTGTGGCAGCAATGACATAGTCGACGGTACTGATGCCGGTGTGGCTGCGATGCCAGACACGCATCAACTCGCCTGCTCGGTGAGCTATTGATGAGGACACGGGTTCTTGAGGAATGATATCCAGGAGTGTCCTTACCTGGTGCCGTTCCGCGGATCTCATGCCACCAACGATTTCAGTGACTGTCAGGACACTGACAGCCAGTGCGGAACGGGTCCTGACATCTTTCAACCAGACCCGTGCTGCTTCAATTCCACGCAAGTGGGCGATCAGTACATCTGAGTCGATCAAGGTTACTGACGCCACAGGTTGTCCAGATGCTCTTGGCGGGACGTCTGTCCTCGCGGGGGTACGTCCAAGTCCCGCAGGATGCCGAATGATTCATCGATGATGGCGTCTGTCAGGCCTGAACCATGGTCGTGCGCCAGGCCATCATCGATCCATTGCCGGATGACCTCAGATCGGGAGATTCCCTGTCTCGAAGCCACTTCGTCCACCGCCCGCACCTGAGTTTCCGGGAGATAGATATTCGTTCGTAACATACATCACATCATACATCGTATGGCTGAAGGACTGACGTGTCGGACCATGGGAGACAGTTCGGACGTTCCATCGCGACGAGTCACTCTGGTTTGCGTTGTCTGCGTATGACAAAGGCGACGAGGCCGGCCAGGATCAGGACACCGACAATGGTGATGACGATGATGATTGTCGTGCGAGTGTTGTTTTGACTGGTGGTGAGTGCTTCGCCGGTGACGGTGACTTGGACGGTTCCGGAGAAGAAGCTGGCGTCGGTGGAGTTCGTGGTTGTGGAAGGGGTTTCGGTGGACGTCGGGGGTACGGACGCGGTGTTGGTGGAGGACGTGCTGGTGGAACTCGGAGTTGGGGATGATCCAGGGGTGTTGGTTGTTGTGGACGATGGTACAGAGGGGCTGGTGCTTGGGGACCAGGAACTGGTGGGACCCGTGGTCCAGTAGGGGGTGCTGGTGGGACCCGGGGTGCCGGTGGAACTGGTGGTCCAGTAAGGCGTGCCGGTGGAGTCTGGGGACCCGGACGCAGTGCCGGTGGGGATGCTGGTCCACAACGGAGTTTCGCCGGAGGTTTCAGACCCGGTGTCAGTGGGCGTCGTGGTCCAGTACGCGGTGCTGGTGGGGGACTCGGTGGAGCCATTGTCGCTGGGGGGATTGGGGTTGTCGGTCCAGGCGAGGGTGACGGTCCCGGGAGAGGTGTACGTGATCGTGCCGGCGTTCTGGTCGATGGTGGCTTGTCCGGATGTGACGCTCCAGATGATGGGGTTGGGGTCGTTGGCGGCTGCGGCGAGGATGGGCAGCTGGACGGTGCCGGTGTGTGCGGTATGGGCGGTGGTCTGGTTTCGTACCCCGAAGTCCCACGCGGAAGAAGTGTCCATGCCCGGCATCGGCATCTTCGACTGCCCGAGGGCGGTCCGCTTCTGCGAGATGGAGGTCCAGTCCAGGGACGACAGGTCGGTGATCTGGTTGTCGTCCAGGCTCCAACCACACGGGGTGTTGCTGGGACAAGCCTGGTTGAGCAGGGTGGCGATGGGTGTGATGTCAGTGATCTGATTGTCATTCAAGCCCAAGCCCTGCAGATTGGTCAGCCCAGCGATCGGAGCCACATCACTGATCTGGTTGTTTGCCAAAGATAGGGAGACGAGGTTCTTCAGGCCGCTGAGCAGCGCCAGGTTGCTGACTTGGTTGTTGGTCAAGTTCAGCGATTCCAGGGTGGTCAGTCCGGCCAGTGGAGTCAGATTGGTGATCTGGTTGTTGGACAGATCCAAGAAGTTGAGGCTGGTCATGGCGGTCAGCGGCGTCAGGGTGGAGATGTTGTTGCTGGCCGCGTACAACATTTGCAGGTTGGTCAGCCTGGTGAGTGGAGTCAGATCGGAGATGCCAGTGTTGGATATTCCCAACAGGGCGAGGTTGGACAGTACTGCCAACTGGGTCGGATTAGCGATCGGGTTGCTGTTCAACGTCAGGGTGGTCAAGGAGGTCAGTGTGGCCAACGGTGTCAGATCGGTGATCTGGTTGCCGATCAGGATCAGCTGGGCGAGGCTGGTGTCATGGGCCAGTGGGGTCAGGTCGGTCACCTGGTTGTTGCTGAGGTCCAGGACTTGTAGCTGAGGCAGTTTCGCCAATGGTTTCAGGTCGGTGATTTGGTTGTGGGTGCTGCGCAGGGTGGTCAAGGTGGTCATTGCGGCCAACGGGCTCAGGTCGGTGATCTGGTTGTTGTCTAGTTGCAGGCTCGTCAGATGGGTGAGCCTGGACAAAGGTGTCAGGTCGGTGATCTGATTCCCGGTCAGAACCAAGGACGTGAGGCTGTTGCGGCTGGCCAGTGGTGTCAGATCCGTGATCTGGCCGTTGGTCGCGCTGATCTGGGTCAGTTCGGAGTCGCGGAGGTTCTGGATGCCGGCCAGGGAGTCGATGCCCGTGCAGGAGAGCGTGTACTGCGTGGTGCTGGCGCGGGCGAGGGCGTCGAGGTCGGTCTGGGTGAGGATGTCCACCTGGCCGGGGTCCTGGGACGTACTGGCAGAGAAATGGATTCCGTATATTTTGATCTGTTGGGCGATGCAGTGGCGCAGGGCGTCGTCGGGGATGACGTTGGTGACGGCTTGGGCGAGGGCTGGAAAGCCGACCCATCCGAGTGTGAGGAGGATGGAGAAAACGAGGGCTATGGTACGGGAAGGTGTACGAGACATCGGGTACCTCTTCTGGATGTTATAGATCACACTGTCCTCACCACCGCAAGCTCTCGTATGCCAAGCCTAACACCGGGCGTGAATTGTGGGATTTCCTCATCCCTATTGGTTCGTGTGAAGGGAGAGGAGTGGGAAAGCCCGGTGGGGGGACGATCCGCTAGGTAGTGAGTGGACAGTGTGATGGAGTCAATAATAGTGGTTTGAGTTGTGCACAGGTATGGGACCTAGGTCCCATATTGTTGCCTTGACGGGTCGCGTTGGGGTGATCTGCTCGGTGGATGGATCTGGTTGTCGTGCTTCGTTCGTGGGGTTATCGGGTGCGGCGTGTTCTGCGTACTGCCAAGAAGGCAACTCCAGCTATGACGAGGGCTACTGCGAGGTTGATACAGACGATGAGGACGATCGTGGCGATGCGCTGGCCAGGCTGGCCAGTGACGGTGACAACGACGCTTCCGGAGAAGTCTATGTTGTCGGTGGAGGGTCCGGTGGTGGATTGAGGAGCAGCAGAGGGATGGATGGCGCCGACGTCATTCGCTGTGGGATCGGTGGTCCAGGAGAGGGTGACTGATCCTGCAGCGGGGTAGGTGACGGTTCCGTCCTCGGAATGGATGGTGGCCTTCCCGTCTGTGACAATCCAGATGATCGGATGGGGGTCGTTGGCGGCTTGGATGATGGTGGGCAACGCGACGGTGCCGGTGCGTGACGTTGCCTGAGTGGTCTGATTGCTGACTCGGAAGTAGTACTGTCCGGAACGCGTCTGACCGTCTGCTGTCAGTGTGTTCTGCTCGATGCGGTTCCAGTCCAGGGACGACAGGTCGGTGATGTGGTTGCCGAAGAAATCCCGTACGCAATCGCCCTGAGAGGGGCAACCCTGGTTGAGGAGTGCGGCGATGGGTGTGATGTCAGTGATGGTGTTGCTGGTCAATGACAAGGTCTGGAGCTGGGTGAGGCCGGCCAGTGGAGTCAGGTCGGCGAGGTGGTTTGAGTCGAAGTGGAGAGAGGTGAGCCGTGGCAGCTTGCCCAGGGGTGTCAGGTCGGTGATCGGGTTCCCGCTCAGAAACAGCATGGTCAGGTTGGTGAGTGAGGTCAGGGGTGTCAGGTCGGTGATGTGGTTATTGTTCAGGGACAGGGTCGTCAGGTTGGTGAGTGTGGCGAGGGGTGTCAGGTCGGTGATCTGGTTGTAGCCAACGTCCAGCAGGGTGAGGTTGGTGAGTCCGGTCAACGGTGTCAGGTTCTTGATGTTGTTGGCATCCAACGACAGTGATGAAAGGGTGGTGAGGCCGGTCAGTGGGGTCAGATCCGTGATGCGCCCGGCAAAGACATCAAGTTTTGTGAACTCGGGATCATGCAGGTTCTGGAGTCCGTCCAGTGAGGCGACTGAGGAGCACATGATCGAGTACGGCGTGGTGGTGGCGGTGGCGAGCGCGTCAAGGTCGGCTTGAGTGAGGCTGTCGACTTTGTTGGGGTCGTGGGATGTGGTGGTTGTGAACGGGACACCGGTGGTCTGCATGAGTGCCGCGATGCAGTGACGTAAGGCGTTGTCGGGCAGCACATTGTTGGGGTCGCCCCGGGTGGCGATAGAGCACCCCGTCAGTGCGAGGGTGAGGAGGAGTGAGCATGCCAGGGCGGCAGTACGGGTGGGCGTTCGGGCCATCGTGTTCCTCCTGAGAACGTGCGCGGTCACACTGCCCGCCACTGGTGCAGACGTTCGTACTGCGTGTGAGACACGGGTCCTGACTGTTGGTGTTTCCCCTGGTCCCCTAGGGTTTGTGTGGTGGGGATCAGAGTGGTCCGATGGGGTGGACTTTTCTTCTGCGGCTAGTGACGGAACAGTGTGACTAGTGTCCAGGCTAGTGCTACCTGTGGCGCGGGGAAATGGGACTGAAGTCCCTTTGTTGTGCATTCTCAGTCGCAGCGTGCGCTCAAATGTTCAGCGTCGATGATGACAGCGTGCCTCGTTGGGAACGTGCGCGGCCACACTGCCCGTCACTGGCGCAAGCCTTGGTACGCTATGTGGGACACATGTCGTGACTGTTGGTGTGTCCCCTGGTTCCCTAGGGTTTGTGTGGTGGGGACCAGGGTGGTCCGATGGGGTGGACTTTACTCCTGCGACTAGTGACGGAACAGTGTGACTGTTGTTTATGTTAGTGGTATCTGTTACGCGGCGACATGGGACCAAAGTCCCGGTGGTTCGCACTTCCTGGTCTGGACCTGGGTGAACATTGGTGGGAGTTCCCTCTGTCCCGCTTGGGTCATTTGAGGACTTCTCGAGGCACCTCAGGTCTTCGTCTATTTGGGTTCATCGCCTGCCTGGTCAGAACATGTACGATCGCACTGTTCTCTCCGGTGCGAGCCTTCAGGCTCCGTGTCTGGCACGGGGCGTGATGTCGGATGTTCTCGTCAAACCTTGTAGTTGGTGTGGATGGAAAGGTCTGGGAGAGTCCGGTGGGGTGGACTTACCGCGTTCGGTGAGGACAGTGCGATCGTTGTCCATGATAGTGGCGTGGAGGTCACGAAGGAATGGGACCACAGTCCCCTCCCGGAATCCTCCACTTCGCGGGTTCATCAGCGGCACTAGCGAGTGTGGCGCGTCTCACGTACTGTCAAAACAATGCCAATTGTAATAATCAGGACTCCGACGATCCCGGTGACGACGATCATGGGTGTCGAGACAGTCCCTCCGAGCAGGAACGAGCAGATGATGGCGACAGCACGGGTGTGGATGGGGGACATCGGGTACCTCTTTTGGATGTAGTAGGTCACACTGTCCGCCCTACCGCAGGCTGTCGTACACCATGCCTAACACCGGTGTGGAGTGTGGAGTTCCTCGTCCTTCGTGGTCATGAGAAGGATGAGGAGTGGGAAAGCCCGGTGGGGGGACGATTCTCGTGGGTAGTGGGCGGACAGTGTGATTGTTATTCAGGATAATGGCATCGGATATTCACGGGAATGGGACAAGAGTCCCGCTGATCCGGTCCTCTGCGTGACAGTACGCAGCGTGTATCTCGCACGCGAGCGTGCTTGGTCGTGGGGGTTCGTCCAAAGGTCGTCGCGTTGTCGAGTACGGCGCGTCGTGCGTACTGCCAGGACAATGTCGCCTGTCACGGTTTTGATTGGTGGAACTGGTCGGACAAGTCGGTGTTCGAGGGCCGGTTGACTTTAGCCTGGATGCACCGATTGACGATCACGGTGGTGTCGGCCATGTGATGGTGGAGTGCGACGGATGTCAGTTGTCCCAGGGTCAGGGTCTCGCCGGCTGCGGCCACTTTGGCAGTTAGCAATAGTTATTTGTCGAAAGCGATTGTTATTCGGGTACGGGACATCGGGTACCTCTTCTGGAAGTGCCAGATCACACTGCCCTCACCACCGCGATCTGTCGTGCGCTAGTCCTCGCTCCGGGCATGGAGTGTGGTTGTCCTCATCCCGCGTGATTCGTGTGATAGGGAGAGAACTGGGAAAGCCCGGTGGGGTGCGATCCGTGTGGGTAGTGAGTGGACAGTGTGATCGTTGTTCATCTTAGTGGTGTCGGTTATGCACAGGAATGAGACCAGGGTCCTATTGTTGTGACGCGGAGCGGCGGCGCCGGCGGAGAAGGGGACATCGGTGTGTCCGGGATATTGACCATTGCTTGGGTGATGCAGTGGCGCAGCGCGGCGTCGGGGATGACGTTCGTGCTGTCTGCGCGTACGATCGCGGGGGAGCCACCCGATCTGGGTGTGAGCAGGAGAGCAGCAGTACGGGTGGGTGTGCGCAGGGCCTGGAAACTCCTCCACATGTGTGATCACACTGTCCTCACCACCGCTGGCAGTCGTACGCCATGCCTGTCACCGGACATATTTTGTGGGTTCTCCTCATCCCTATCGGTTCGTGTGAAGGGAGAGAAGTGGGAAGCCCGGTCGGAGGGACGATCCGCCTGAGGTAGTGAATGGACAGTGTGATCGTCCTCCATGATACTGGCATCGGATATCCCCGCGCATGAGACCAGGGTCTCTATTTTGATCCTTCAACCATCCTACAATCATATATAGGTTGTAGGATGGCTGAAGGGTTGTATGCCAGGGTTGCAGGAGCAGGTCAACGAGGCCATCAGTCGTTTTCGAACAGCGGGCACCGACCTGTTGGACGTGGAAGTCAAGAAGGCGGCAGGTGGGACACCGAAGTCGCTGCCGGAGACTGTCTCGGCTTTCCAGCCGAAAGACGATGTCATCCCGGTACCCGATGCGACCACGCGGGACTTCGACCCAGTCCTTGTCTCTAGGCTGGTGGAACGCCTGCGGCGCACGCGTGGCCCAGTGTTCGCCACTCAAAATGAAACAACGATCCTCCGCATGGTCGGTGCCCTGACACACTTCACCGTCGAGATGCGCCGACAAGTCATCCTGGCCCATGACTCCAGGCGTGGAACAACCCCTGACAGGGCGCAGGGGACTCTCACACCTCGGCAAGCTGAGGTCCTGGCGTTGCTTCAAACCGGACCTCGATCCACCGCCGGGTTAGCACGCCTGTTCAGTATCACCCCCCAGGCGGTCTCAAGCATCTCAACGCTCTCGAAGCAGCGGACCGAGTAGCGCCAGTCGGGAATCGTTACGCCAAGTCGGTCACCTGGCAAGCAGTCTGAACGTGATCATGTACCGCCCAATCAAGCATGAAGGTGTGTACCTCGTTGGTGCACAGTGATGCCTGATGTCGTGGAATGTGGACACGTGTGTGCCAGTTGTAGTGTTGCGGGGTTGAACGGGTCACCGGGTACGGCGTGTCCTGCGTACGACCAAGGCAATGATTCCAGCGAGTACGAGGACTGCGACGACGCCGATCACGACGATGATGAGCGTGGTTGTTGTGGATTGTCCTGATTGGCTTCCAGCGATTGCCGGGCCGCTGACAGTGACCTGGACGGTGCCTGAGAAGAAACTAGTGGCAGGGGTAACGGTGCTCTCGGTGTCTGTCTGGGACGGGGTGTCAGAGGAACTTGGAGTCGTGGATCCGGTGGCGGAGGGGGAAGCCGTACCTGTGTCACTGCCCGAGCCTACGTAGTCGGTCCAGGCGAGGGTGACCACACCGGGAGCTGTGTAGGTCACTGTCTGGTCCACTTGGTTGATGGATGCTGGTCCGGACTTGATGCTCCACATGATCGGGTGAGGGTCGTTGGCGGGTGCGATGACAGTGGGCAGCGGGGAAGTGCCGGTCTGTGCCGTCTTTTCAGTGGTCTGGTTGTTGACTGTGAAAAAGGATTCATCCGTCAGAGGCTCGGTGCATGCCGTGAGATTGTCCTTCGACATGGTATTCCAATTGAGTGAGGATAAGTCGGTGATGTGGTTGCCGTCCAGAGCCCAGCGGCACACACCGCCAGTGGGACCTAGATTGAGTTGTTGGGCAATGGGCGCGATGTCAGTGACGTGATTGTTGCTCATCAGCAACTCCTGGAGGCTGGTGAGTCCAGCCAGAGGTGCCACATCGGTGATCTGATTGTTTTCCGCTGTCAGTGAGGACAGGTTTGTGAGATGGCCCAGTGGTGTCAAGTCAGTGATGTGGGTGGAGGACAGGTCTAAAAAAGTGAGGGAAGTGAGTCCAGACAACAAAGTCAGATCAGAGATCGGATTATTGGCTATTTTTAGCGTACTGAGGTTCGTGAGTGCGGTCAGTGGTGTGAGGTCGGTGATCTGGTTGCCGGATAGGTCAAGATACCAGAGGTTGGTGAGTGGGGCTAGAGGTGCCAGATCGGCGATCGAATTGCTGTCCAGTTTCAGACTAGTCAGGTTCGTGAGTGTGGTCAGTGGTGTCAGGTCGCTGATCTGGTTGCCGGTTAGATCGAGATAAGGGAGGCTGGTGAGTGTGGTCAGTGGTGTGAGGTCGCTGATCTGGTTGCCGGCTAGTTCCAGGCCTCCAAGGCTTGTCAGCCCAGCCAGTGACCTTAAGTCAGAGATATGGTTTTTCGTCAGTATCAGGTTTTGCAAAGTGGTGAGCTTGGCGAGAGGTGTGAGGTTGGTGATCTGGTTGCTGGACAAGTCCATGTTGGTGAGCTTGCCAAGGGTCATAAGAGGTGTCAGGTCGCTGATCTGGTTGTCGTCCAATGTCAGGTTTTCCAGGTTTGTAAGCTTGGTGAGCGGTGTCAGGTCCGTAATCTGGTTGTCCGATAGTAAGAGGCTTTGCAAGGTTGTGAGGTTGGTGAGTGGTGTCAGGTCGGTGATTTTGTTGTCGGAGATGTCCACGTAAGTGAGTTCAGTGAACCCGGCGAGTGGTGTCAGGTCTGTGACTTCTCCCTGCATCGCAGTCACCTGTGTCAGTTCAGGGTCATGGAGGTTCCGGAGTCCCGATAGGGATTTGACGCCGCTACAGAAGATGGAGTACGGCTCGGTTGTGGCGTTGGCGAGGGCATCGAGGTCGGTCTGGGTGATGATGTCGACGAGTTGGGGCTCTTGGGACGTACTGGCCGAGAACGGGACTCCGGCGCCCACCATGGCTTGCGCGAGACACGCGCGGAGGCCGTCGTCGGTGATGATATTGGTGGTGTCAGCGTGGGCAATGACTGTGGTACCACTCCATCCGAGGGCGAGGACAAGTGAGCCGATCAGAGCGATGGTACGGGTGAGAGTGCGCGGCATTGGGTCCCTCCTCAAGAGTGTGTATGATCACACTGCCCTCACTGCGACGGCTGTTCGTACGCCGTCTCACACCGGACGTGATTTGTGGGGTTTCCTCGTTCCCTGGTGGTTGGTGTGATGGGAAGAGGAGTGGGATTGTCCGGTGGGGGGACGATCCGCCGTGGTAGTGAGTGGACAGTGTGATCGTCGTTCATCATACGGGCATTGACTGTGTACAGGAATGGGACTCGGGTCCCTAATGTTCACCCTCCGGTTGGCGGAAAGGCGGCCCGTACCGTATGCGCTGTGAGCGCGGCGTCATGGGCGCGGTTTGCCTGTGGGATGGTCGGGTTGTGAGGGGCGGCGTGATTTGAGGACGACCAAGGAAATGATGCCAGCCAAGATGAGGGCAGCGATGAGTATGACAAGGATGATGATTCCTGTGCGCTCTTCTGCGTGGATGCTGGCGGCTGAGGGGCCGGTGACTGTGACCTGGACGGTTCCGGAAAAGAAAGTGGTGTCTTGGGGGGAGGCGGTGGCGTCAGAGGATGTGTCGGCGGGCGAATCGGTGGAACCAGGGTCGGTGGTTGTGGGGGGAGTGTCTGTCCAGGCCAGAGTGATGACTCCGGGGGTGGTGTAGGTCACAGTTCCGTCATCTTGGTTGATGGTGGCCTGTCCGGCCGTGACGCTCCAGGTCAGAGGGGTGGAGTCCTTGGCAGGCGGGGTGATGGTGGGCAGGGAGGTCGTGCCGGTGTTGGCGGTCTGTTCGGTGGTCTGGTTGCGGGCCCCGAAGTAGGTCACACCGGAATAGTCGTGGCCGTTAGTGTTTTGCCTACTCTGCTCAACGGTCTTCCAGTTCAAGGCAGTCAGGTTGGTGATCTGGTTACCATCCAATGTCCATGTACACGGGTTGTCTTCGGTGCAGTTCTGGTTGAGTTGCGTGGCAATGGGTGTGATGTCTGTGATGAGGTTATTGCTCACGTACACATCCTGGAGCTTGGTGAGACCGGCCAGTGGCGTCAGGTCTTTGACCTTGTTGTTGTCGATACTCAACCATGTGAGGTTGGTCAGCCCGCTCAGTGGTGTGAGGTCGGTGATCTGGTTGTTATCCAGGCAGAGTTGGCCGAGAGCCGTGAGGCCGGATACTGGTTTCAGATCGCTGACCTGGTTTCCATCGGTGTAAAGCTGAGCAAGGTTGGTCAGCCCGCTCAGTGGTGTGAGGTCGGTGATCTGGTTATTAGATACGAGCAATGTCACCAGGTTAGTGAGCCCGGCCAGGGGTTTCAGGCCGGTGATCTGATTGTCTCCCACATCCAGGTAGGAGAGTTTGGTGAGGCCGGTCAAGGGTGTCAGGTCGGCGATCTTGTTGTTGGTCAAAACCACTGAGTCCAGGCTGGTGAGTTCAGTCAGTGGTCCGGCGTCGTCGACGCGGTTATGGGTCAGGTCCACGGACATGAGCCCAGTCAGACTAGCAAGTGGCGTGAGGTCGGTGACCTGGTTGTTCGGCAGGGATAGTTGCGTTAGTTCAGTGAGCCCGGTCAGCGGTGTCAGGTCTGCGAGCTGGCCGTTCACCAGAGCTAGTTGTGTGAATTGGGCGTCGTGGAGGTTGTCGAGTCCTGCAATGGACGTGACACCTGCGCAAGAGAGGCCGTACTGCGAAGTAGTGGCGTTGGCGAAGGCGTCGAGGTCGGCTTGGGTGAGCACATCGACCTGGGTGGGATCCTGCGACGTACTGGCGGAGAACGGGACTCCGGCTTCTTGCATGAAGTGAGCGATGCAATGGCGTAGCGCGTCGTCGGGGATGACGTTGGCGGTGTCGGCCTGTGCTGCGGTCGAAGAGCTTGCCCACCCGACTGCGATGATGAACGAGGATACTAGGGCGATAGTACGCGTGTGTGCACGGGGCATCGGGAACCTCCTCAGAACGGACGAGATCACACTGTCCTCACTACCGAAGGCTGTCGTGCGCCCTGCCTGACACCGGACTCGAATCGCAGGTTTACCTCGTACCCCTTTGGTTCGTGTGAAGGGAGAGGTGTGGGATAGCCCGGTGGGGGGACGATCCGCCTGGGGTAGTGATGGACAGTGTGATCGTTGTTCAGCATAGTGTCATCGGAAATAGACGGGAATGGGACCAGAGTCCCGACCCCCGTTGTCGACAGCTAGGAGCGTGCTAGTTCAGTAAACAGGATTAATGAACATTGCTACACCTCAATTATCGTGGCATTGCCGCTCTGGTGAGTCGTTGTTCCTCCAGTACGCTCACCGGTTAGATGTCATGACCGTGTCATCTATGGGGTACGACGTCTGAGCACAGCCACCATGGCGAAGGCGGCCGCGACCATTCCCATCGCCAGGAGGACCACAGCCATGGACACGGGACCCTGGGCAGTTTGTGTTGTGCCACCCGTGTTGGCAGTTGTGGCAGTTGTGTCAGTTGTGCTGAGCTTGGTCTGACTGGTGACTGGCGCTGTACCGCTTGTGGCAGCCGCGGAGTCGCCCGTACTGGTGGATGCCGGGCCCGGTGTTGCGGGCGTCAGTCCCGGAGGTGCAACGGTCTGGTTCGCCGGTGCAGGCGTCTGGCTTGGGGTGGCGGTCGCGTTGCCCCCAGACTGGGGAGTTGTGGTTTCGACGGTCAGATGGATGGGGTACGAGGAATCGGAGATCTCGCCTGCGGCAGTGGTTTCGGCGGCCGTCAGTGCGTGGTCACCATTGACGAGCGGGCCGGCGTACGCGCAGGTCCAGGACAAGTCCGCGTTGATGGTTGTGTCGCACAGAATGGCGGTGGTTCCAATGCCGGTGCTGGCGTCGAAGGTGTAGTCCGAGACGATGACATGGTTTCCGGGTTGGGACGCGCTGCCCGCGATGGCCGGGCTGGACTCGCTCGTCACTGTCCCGTCAGTTGGTGTGGTGATCACCGGAGATGGAAGGGTGACGGTGCGGATGGTGAGCCGGACGGGTTGCGAGGGGTCTGACGAGTCCCCTGCCGCGTTGGTTTCGGCGGCGGTCAGGGTGTGGTCGCCGTCGGTGAGCGGGCCGGTGTACCCGCAGGTCCATGACAAATCCTCTTGGATGAGTGTGGTGCACAAAATGGTGTCCGTGCCGACCCCGGTGCTTGCGTCGAAGGTGTAGTCCGAGACGATGAGATGATCCCCGGGTTCGTACCCACTGCCCTCGATGGCCGGTGTCGATTCGTTCGTCACGGTTCCATCAATCGGAGTGGTGATCACCGGAGGCAGAAGCATGGCAGGGCGGATGGTCAGATGGACTGGCTGCGAGGGATCAGACACGTTGCCCGCCTGATCGGTTTGGGTGGCAGAAAAGACATGGTCCCCCTGTGTTAGCTCAGTGTCGGGGGTGCAGGTCCAAGACAAGTCATCTTGGACAATTGCCGTGCACACAGGCGGGACGGTGTTTGTGTCCTCGGGCGGGGTGACACTGCCGCTGGGATCGGCACCTGTCGTACTGGCTTGGGTGTCGGTGTCGCCGGGGTCGCTGCCTGTCGGACTGACATCGCCAGCCGACACACCAGATCCGTTGTCTGTCGAACTATCCGCACCACTTGAATCGCTCACCGTGATCGTCGCACCCGGTTCTGTCCCGGTACCTGTGAACGCGGGTTTGGTTTGGCTGGTGGCTGTCCCGTCCGTCGGGGAGGTGATCGCCGGAGCGGCGGGGATGTCCGTGTCCAAGGTAGTCGTGGCCCAGATACTTGGGACGGGTGTCGGGCCGTAGTACGTCGCGAGAGTGATCTGCTGGGATGGCGTTCCGGCAGGCGTTGGCGCCGACCAGTGGCCGGTGTCGTCGGAAACGGCCCCTGTCAGGGCCTGTCCGGACGCGTCGAGGATCGTCAATTGCATGGAAGGTGCTGCCGTGCCCGTGATGTGGGTGGCGTTCGCCTGGGTGAAGTCGGGGACGTTCGACCACGCCTGGCAGGACAAGCTGGGGTTCATCGGCTTGGGTGTGTCGGTGACCGAGTAGGCGCCGATGACTGTCTGATCCCATTGGGACCCATCCCCGTCGACGAACGAGTGCAGCGACACCGTCTGCCCCACGGCAGCGGAGATCGTGCCAGTGTACATTGTCTCATTATTATCGAGTGGTCCCATCGAGCCGGCGGGTGTGACATCGGTGAGCGTCAATGGCACATCGGTCCACGTCACACCGTCATCGGTGGACATGGACAGGGTGACCTGATCGGTGGTCAGGGGGTCTGAACCGAGTTGGGCCCCAACGTGCATGATGATCGGTTGATCCGCAGAGCCCGCGTTGTCGGCGTCCAGCCAGGGCAGTTCGTACCAGACGTTGCGCAGGGGTTCCACGATCGCGTCGTCGGGGCTTGGAGATTGCCAGGTCCAACTGGTGGATGTGCTCGTTGACAAGGACCAGTACGCGGGATCGGCAGTTGTGGTCTGGTCGAGTCGATAGGTCTGGGGCCCGGGGTCGAGGTTTTGTACGTCGATCGTGTCCCCGGGAACCTGCGAAGAGAAGAGTTGTTCGTCGGTGTCTGACGAGTTGGCCGCGAGCCTGGTCAAAGTGGTGTTCATCGTGATTGGGGTGGTCTGATCGATCGTGACTGCTTGGCCGAGTCCGTCGATCAGGCCGGGCACCTGACCAGTGAGCTCGCTGGTGGAACGCAGCAGTGTTGCGTACCGGGGCAGGACCGTGGACTGTACCTGGGTCCCCACTGAGACGAGCTGATTCTCACCGGGAAGCAGGTACGTTGCCGGTCCGATAAGCGTCTGTGACGGGGCACTCGGATCGGATCCGGTGCCCCTTTGTTGCGACACCATGGTCAACACACCGTCATTGATATAGAAAGTCCTGGTGGGAATCGCTTGCCAGACGCCCCCGGAACCTAGGTAGGCCAGGGAGGGGTCGTCCTGGTTCATCACGCTCACCGAGATGTTGTCGGTCCAAGCGTCGTTGGGACCCATCGCCCGTCGTTGGACCGTCACCGAGGCGGCGTGTGCGTCAGTGGCATCCAGAGTGATCGGCTGAAGGCCCACAGTCCAGTTGTCAAGCAGAACATAGCCGTACGCAGGTCCCTCGCGGACAAGAACGCTGATGGTTCCTTGTGATCCGAGTGCGCGTAACTGGTTTCCAGTTTGGGACGTGGTGACGAATACCGGCAGTTGGAGATCCGTTCCCTTCAGTTCGTTCTGGGCGAGGCTGAGCAAGTACGACGGCTGGTCCGAGTCCAGGATCAGGGCCGCGTAGCCAGCCTTTTTGGCTGCTGTGGACCACTCGGGAATGGAATTCGGTGTGACAAAACCTGGTTGTGAGTCGACAGAGACGACAGCGGCCACCTGGTCTGACTCAGCCGCGGGCATGTCCAGGGATGACACTTCTGCCGGGGTCCACAGGTACGTGCCGGTTGGCATGGTGTTGACTTGCACCAACGTCACGGGCGACTGTCCACACGAGCCGAGCGCCGCGTCCACAGTCGGTCCACTCAGGTTCCCGCCAATACCCAAGGTCCATGTGTCATCCGCCACTGGCGTGATGTAAAGATGGTTGGCCCCGAAGGCGTCCTGCGCGCCGGAAAAGAACACTCCCACTCCCGCGCCATCAGTACGGGCCATGGCGAACAGGGTGACGTTAGTGCCCTGAACGGGCCGATCGGTGGCGATCGTGAAAGGCTGGGCTGTTGTGCCATCCATCACCACCGTGGTGTCGGAGCCGACGGTGATGGCTGGCGACAACAGGACCGTTTGGTCCACACCGCCCAACGGGCTCGTCGTGATGTCCCTGGCGTAGAAGGCGTAATGACCGGCCTCAACGGTGAACGTCTGCGTCGAAGCCGATGCTCCGAGTGTTTGCTCGTCAGTGTCCAGATTGGCCATGATGACCCCGTCGACCGGATTGAACGGATTGCCGTCGCGGTCGGTGGTGGTGACCGTGACAGTGTAGGTCTGCGGAGAGTTTTCCCACGTCACAGGGGTACGAAGAACAGTGTCGCCAGCGGTGGCCAGGATGTAACCACCGGGATAACTGGAGGGGAAAGCCGACGGATCGACCGTTACATCCACGGAGGCCACGCCGCCTGCGGGAACCGTGACCGACCTGGCTGACAAGGTGATACCAGATGGGAGGAGGGTGATGAAGTCGGGAGGCACGGAAGTCGGCGGTGCGTCAGGCGTCTGGTCGCCAGTTGAGGCGCTGGTCGTCGCCTGTATAACCGGGAGTGACACGGGCTCAGCCGAGGTGGGATCTGACACGGGCAAAAGCCATGATGATTGCTCCGGAGTCTGCGCTGAAGCGTCGCTCTGGGTTGACGCTGTCCCCACGTTCAGCCCGGACGCATCCAAGGCAGATGCGGATGGTGTCACCGTTCCCGATGACAGTGGTGGCCCCGGTGGTGGCGTCACGGTGGCCAATGGTGGTGTCTCGGGGGTGGCCGACCCAGTCATTGTGACCGATGATGAGGGTGATTGTGTCCCCTCGTCCGCGGGCTCGCTCACTGGTGTCGGCAGCCCCTGGATGGGGATGGCCGCCAGGTCGGCGTTCAGGGTGAGGGTCACGTCGGTGTCGCCGCGGTTCTGGTAGGTCAGGGTCTGGGTGACGCTTGTGGGGTACGGCAGCGCCTGAGCGCCGAAGTTGAGCTGAGTCGGGCTGGTGGTGATGGTTTGGGCCAGGGCAGCGGGGATGTCCAGAATTCCTGATCCTTCGACCCACACCCCTGTCTCATAGGTCATCGGTCGGGCTGAGGCCATCAACCGGGCTCGGATGTCCGTACGGTCCAAACCGGGGTCCGATTGCTTGAGCAGGGCTGCTGCCCCAGCGACGAGTGGAGCAGCCATCGAGGTGCCGAGGAAACCGTCGGAGACGTAGCCGTCGCCACCGGCTTGCGCGCCGGTCAATCCGGCCGCTGGGGGAGTGCCCATACCGTCCGGCGTCGCATGCGCGCCTGGGGCTACAATCTCGGGCTTGAGCGCGCCGTCTCCACGCCGGGGTCCGGAGGAGGTGAACCACGGCAACGATCCATCATCCAGAACCGCCCCCACGGACAGTGCTTCGTCTGCAGTGCTGGGGCTCGACACACTCTGAGCTGCCGAGTCGTTGCCGATCGCCGTCACGAACAGGCACCCGTACTGCTTCGAGAGCTGGTTGACCAACTGGCTCATCGGGGATGAGCCGTCATCGAGAATGGCACTGTCACCCAGGCTCATGTTGATGATGTCGGCTCCTTGCTCTGCGGCCCACTGCATGCCCGCCATGATGGTCGAATCGGAGCCACCGCCGTAGGCATCGAGGACGCGGGCGTTGATCAGTTTGGCTCCGGGTGCGACGCCGGCGTAGTAGCCGTTCGAGGCTGCCCCGGTGCCGGCGATTTCTGATGCGACAAAGGTACCATGGCCGTTTTCGTCGTCCGTGCTGCCGCTGCCGGTGAAGTCTTGCGCGGCGACGACCTGTCCGACCAGGTCGGGGTGGTTGGCGTCGATGCCGGTGTCGACAACGGCCACTGTCACACCCGTACCGGTGTAGCCCTGGTCGTGGGCTTGGTCGGCGCCGATGAACGTCATCCAGGGTGGTGCGCTGGCCGAGTCAGGAGTCGCCGATGTGTCAGTGGACGGTGTTGCCGACGAGTCTGCCGTTGTCGGGGTGATCGTCGATTCGTCAGGAGTCGCGGTCACATCCTCGGGGGCGGTCGGCATGGCTCCAGTGGTTGTGTCGGTGGGCGTGCCGGAATCACCCGGCACGAGTGGGGGTCGCACGGGGATCGGCGTGACAGTTGTGCCCGCCGTGTCCGGGGTTGTGCTCGTCGGGTCCGAGGGCGTGGCCTGCTCTGTTGGCACTTCTGGAGTTGCGGACGCTTCACCCCCGACCCATGACCGCACAGGTGTGGAGTCCGGGGTTGTGGACTGGGCGCTGCCTGAGCCCGCGCTCGTACTGGCTGGATCGTCGGTTGGGGTGACCTCATTCATGTGCACCCGCTTGTCCAGCCAAACCTTGGTCTGCGAGGACACCGCGCTGCCGGGTCCGGGGGCCGAGGTGAGATCGTCCAACAAGGCCCAGGTCGGGGCAGGACCCTGGTCCGCAGCTGTATTCGCTTGTCCAGCCTGGAAGGACTGGCCCTCCTGGATGGTCCCGGCCGTCACACCCAGGGTGGCCAACTGACCAGCGGATGGGGCCGTCACGCCGTCAGTCTGGGTGATGATCACGGGCAGGGCAGAGTCACCGGTCAGATTGTACGAAGCCAGCGTGGTGACGTTGAACAGCTCGCGGTCGAGTTGCTGGCCGACCAGCGACGCCAGATCTGATGGAACAACATAAGTGCTCGAATCAGCGTTTGACATGGCGTACTGGGGAGTCGTGCCGTCGGGTCTGTCAGCCGGTGTGACGCCGGTGACCTTGCCGCCGCTGAGGTGGACGATGTCGCCGGTGATCAGCCGTACGGTGGAGTCGTCGCCCGGGGACGCCCCTGAATCCGACGACAAGATCGGCACTGAAGTCGCCCCCTGAACCGCTTGAACAACAGAACCTGCGCGGGTAGTAGAGCCCGGTTGATCGGCCTGAGCCGCAAGCGTAACCCCCCCCAGACCGAGCGCGACTGTAACGAAAATAACGACTGCACGAAAGGCCTTATGTGGCATCATTTCCCCCCACTAGGAACACTGTTTATGCCGCATGAGTTGAGTTCACTGAGTTCCCACGTGGCGGCCCAGGGCCGGTACCACATACACCATGGCCGACCGCTGTCCGGCTCGCGCGCCTGGATCCACCTGCCGATCAAGCGAGCGTCATGCTCGTTCGAGGGCCATCTGCTCTGTGATGCGCTCGTCCGGAAACTGCCCCGTGAAGGAATGGTTACGTGGTATCCCCCTGATGGCGTGAGACTATCACCACTCATCCCCAGATTGTCAAGGGACTTTCATGGATTAATATTTATCACATTCATAGGATTGACATATAACAGGTGTTTCATACTGTCGCCATGGATTTTTGGTATGGATGACGATAGTTCTGGAGTGTGTTGCAACAGGTTCCACGAACACTTGACAACAGACAGCCCTCCCCTCCTTCCTGACAAATCGGATGGTGTTTCCAGGAGTTCCCATCAAACGCCAGGAGAGAAACGAGCAGAGAACCAATGTTTCTATTCACAGATGGACAGGGGTCTGTGTGGCACGCTCGGCAATGTCGGACCTGAGTGGTACTGTCCAGGGTGGCAAAGATGTGTCAGGGGCTGAGCACCCCCTCGCACCCGTGCCATGGACACCCGCATCGTGCGTGGGAAGGGATGTCATGACTGATAGCGTGGCGTACACTAGGATCGTCTTGGGGCGGAATGGTGGCAGTCTGACGCTGACGTGCACCAAGCGATACCGTCCAGGCATTGGAACTCATGCAAAGGACATGAAATGAATCTATACGCGCCCATCATTGGGTTGCTTGTGCTAGCGGCAGGATTCATGGCTCTAGCGATCATCCTGAGCAAGATCATCGGACCCCGGCGCAAGAACAAAGCCAAGTACGACCCCTACGAGTGCGGTGTCGAATCGACGCCACAACCCGAAGAGGGCGGTCGCATCCCCGTGAAGTACTACATCACGGCCATGCTCTACATCGTGTTCGACATCGAAATCGTGTTCTTATATCCGTGGGCAGTCTCCTATCAACAGATGGGACTGTTCGCGCTGGTTGAAATGGTGCTGTTCATCATCACGGTTTTCATCGCGTATATGTACGTGTTCCGCCGTGGCGGGCTGAACTGGGATTAGAGGAAAGAATGGGCATAGAAGACAAGGCTCCCGGGTTCCTGCTGACAACTGTCGAAGGCGTCTTCGGCTGGATGCGGCAGGCGTCCTTCTGGCCTGCGACCATGGGTTTGGCATGCTGTTCTATTGAGATGATGGCCTTCGGAGCCCCGCGCTTCGACTCTGGCCGATGGGGGATGGAAGTCTTCCGGGCCTCGCCGCGCCAAGCCGACCTGATGATCGTCGCCGGGCGGCTGTCCCAGAAGATGGCCCCGGTCGTGCGCCAGATCTACGACCAGATGCCTGAGCCCAAATGGGTGATCTCCATGGGGGCTTGCGCCTCCAGCGGCGGGGTCTTCAACAACTACGCCATCGTCCAGGGGTCCGACCATGTCATTCCGGTCGACATCTTCCTGCCTGGTTGTCCTCCGCGCCCCGACCAGTTGATCGACGCCGTCTTCAAACTGAGGAAGAAAGAAGTTATGTGGCGCCCAGTTGGCAAGCATATTGCCCAACAGGAAGAGGCGACCGAGAAACGAATCCGAGAATCGCCGTCGACCTTGGAGATGAAGGGCCTGATGAGATGAGCGAAACAGTTCCTCCCACCCCGAACGAGGTCACAGAGCTACCGGAACAACCAGGACCTGTTGTCCAGACAGTACGTAAGGGGATGTGGGGATCCGGTCCCGGTGACGTGTCCGGTTTCGGCGGCATCTCTCGCCCGGTGATACGCCACCAGCGAGCCTCCCGGCCGTACGGCGGATGGTTCGACGAAGTGGCTGACCGCCTGCAGTCGCTCCTGCCCGCCTTGCCCGACGAGGTCAACACCGAGCACGACGAACTGACCTTCTATATCCCCAAGGAGCGCCTCCTTGAGGTCGTGAGGGTGGCCCGCGACGACGCCCGGCTGCGCTTCGAGACCTGCCCGTCGGTGTCCGGGGTCCACTACCCCGACGAGCCCGGTGCGGAACTGCATGTCGTGTATGCCCTGTTGTCGATGACGCACAACCGGCGTATCCGCTTGGAAGTGACGACATCCGACGAGGACCCCGTGATCGATTCGGTGACCGGGGTCTATCCGCACGCCAATTGGCATGAGCGTGAAACCTGGGACATGTTCGGTATCATCTTCGACGGCCATCCAGGCCTGACCAGGATCCTGATGCCAGACGACTGGGACGGTCACCCGCAGCGCAAGGATTATCCGTTGGGCGGGGTTCCGGTCGAATTCAAGGGTGCCCAGGTGCCACCGCCAGACGAGAGGAGGTCCTACTGATGGATGAACACAGCAACCTTGCCACGATCCCAGCCGGGACCGGTACGACCGTGACCGAGACGTCGAAGCCGTCCGAGTACTTCATCCAAGGCGGGGATTTCGAGGACGTGGTGGCCGCCCAACAGGCCCGCGTGGACGAGACGGTAGTCATCAACATGGGCCCCCAGCACCCCTCCACCCACGGTGTGTTGAGGCTGGAAGTCGAGTTGGACGGCGAGACCGTCACCTCGATCCGCCCGGCCATCGGCTTCCTGCACTCCGGCATCGAGAAGTCGATGGAGTTCAGGACCTGGGCGCAGGGCTCTGCGTACATCACCCGTATGGATTACGTCGCGCCGATCTTCAACGAGGTCGTCTACGCCTTGGCGGTGGAAAAACTGCTGGGCATCGAGGCTCCCGAGCGGGCCAATATCCTGCGTGTCCTGGTCCAGGAGCTGGGCCGGATGTCGTCCCACCTGGTCGCCATCGGCACCGGCGGGATGGAGATCGGAGCCCTGACCGTGATGACCATCGGCTTCCGCGAGAGGGAGATGATCCTCGAC
>WREX01000014.1 GCA_009779115.1 Propionibacteriaceae bacterium | reverse complement strand
GCTGGACCGGATCGCCGACGAGTACGCGGCCGGCCACCTCGTGACCCTGCTCGAAGCCGGCTCCATCGCGGCAGGGTTGGCCGATTGCCAGCAGGCCTGGCGCTCGGTGGTGGCCACAGCGGTCCAGATCGGAGTCCCGGTCCCTGGTTTCGCATCGGCCTTGTCGTACTACGACCAGGTACGCGCCCGGCGGGTCAACGCCGCGCTGACCCAAGGGCTGCGGGACTTCTTCGGGGCCCACACCTACCGCCGGATTGACGAACCCGGCAGCTTCCACACCTTGTGGAGCGGCGACCGGACCGAAGTGAAGATCTCCGACTGAGATCCGACAAACCAGCTGTTTCGCCCCCATGGCTCCAGTCCGGGTTCCCAAGTCCGAGGTTCAAGGGGTGGCACAGGGTACTTCAGCGACCTGATCTGCCAGGCTAGGATAACCCCATGATCGTCGGCTTCTGGGCTTGGTTATTTCTGGCTGTGCTAGCCGTGATCGTGGGTATCTCCAAGACGTCGATCGCCGGGTTAGCGGCGCTGTCGGTGGCCGGTTTCGCGCTGGTCTTGCCGGCGAAAGAGTCCACGGCGGCCATCCTGCTGCTGCTGATCTGCGGGGATATCGTGGCTGTGCGGACCTACCACAAGCATGCCGACTGGGGTCAGTTGAAGAAGCTGTTGCCCGCTGTCGTCCCCGGAATCGTGATCGGCGCTGTGTTCATGTGGTTCGTCAGCAACGAAGTCCTGATCTTGACAGTGGCCATCGCGCTCTTGGTCGCCGTGAGCCTCCAGATCGGACTGCGCGTGCACGACAAGGCCGTTCTCCAACGAGCTGCCAGCCAACCAGAGGCAGCCACAGATCCACCAGTCTCACCAGCCGATCCCTCCCCCAGCCCCAGGGCGGGCGCCGGACCTTCAGCCACCAGTCCGGCCAAGAAGTCCTCACCGACCCCCGCCATCGCAGCCGGGGTGGCAGCCGGTTTCACCACCATGGTGGCCAACGCCGCCGGAGCGGTCATGAGCCTCTACCTGCTGGCCATCAAGGCGGACAAGGCCCGCTTCGTCGGCACCGGCGCATGGTTCTTCTTCCTCGTCAACCTGACTAAGGTACCTTTCTCGATCGGGCTGGGCCTGGTCCACCTCCACACTCTCCTGATGCTCGTCACCCTCATCCCCTTCGTCCTCGTGGGCACCTGGCTGGGACGCAAGCTCCTCACCAAACTCAAGCAAGAATCCTTTGAGCAACTGACAATTGGTGCATCGGCACTCTCGGCTGTCGTCCTGCTCCTCAAAGGGGTTCTGTAGCAGCTTGTGGGCCGGCGTGACGGTGTTCACGCCCACTTCCCGCTCGCTCAGGTCAATAAGTACGTCGCCAGGCCGGTTCGCAACTCCTCGGTCAGGGGCGTGGGATGCCCGGATATATCCGCGAACACCGCCACGGCCGATGCCCGCGCACAGGTGATGTCGGCGGTGGGATCGTCGACCTGGGCTGAGAACGTCACCGATGTGCGTCCCATATGAGCTATTCCAGTCCGGATGATGTACGGCTCTTTGCGAAAGTGGATGGGACTGAGGTACCACGCGTCCTGACGGGCCAGGAACCACATGTAGTCAGGGGTCGCCGCGTCACTCATGCCGACCAGAGGGGCTGCGGTAAAGGTGATCCGCCCCTCTTGGAAATAGTCGAATATCAAGGCATTGTTGACGTGTCGGTAGGCGTCGAGGTCGGACCACCGTACCTTCATCAGTGACACCTTGGCACGCTCGTTCATGTCGGCCCACACGACATCCCTCAACGGCGCCGCTTCCTGGAGCAGAGAGGCGAACACGGTATGGGCCTCGTCGGGCAAAGGGCGACGAGTACGGATCGGCACGTCGTACCCGCTCACGATCGTCCGGGCCACCGCCACGAGCCGGTCCGCCTGGTACAACTCGTAGGCCAGGGTCACCGAATCCGAGTCCAGCCCGCACACGACGATCTCGACCTGAAGCGGTTCCTGGGAGAAGAAGACCGGCGCCCGGTATTCAATCTGGTTGCTGACGACGGCGAAGCCCTCGCGCAGCAGGTCCTCGATGTGCAATTCGTACAAAAAGTCTGCCCGCGCGTCCTGTAGGTAGTCGATGTACCGGGCGTTGTTGACATGGCCTTGCGCGTCGAGATCCCCCCAACGCAAGGGGACTTCAACTCTCACGAGTCGTCTCCTCGACATCGTTGAACAACGACTCCACAATCTCGGCGTGAGAAGCGATGACACGCGCGCGCTTGATCTTCATGCTCTCCGTCACGCCTCCGGATTCGACCGTCAGTTCATGGTCCAAGACGGCGTACTGCTTGATGGTCTCCCACTTCTCCAGATGGGTGTTGGCCCTGGCCACATACCGGTCGAGCGAATGGCGGATTTCCGGCAACTGAGTCAGTTCTTCGTACGACTCGTGCTGATGGCCATGGTTCTTGCCCCACTTCATCAACAGGTCGGGGTCCATCACCAGCAGCGCGCCAACGTACTTGTGGCCGTCCCCGACGGCGATCGCCTGGGAGATGTACGGCACATTGGCCATCAGTGCGGCTTCGACCTTCGTGGGAGCAATGTACTTGCCACCGGAAGTCTTCATCAGATCCTTCTTGCGGTCGGTCACGAACAACAGACCCTGCTCGTCCAAATAGCCGATGTCGCCGGTGTGGAACCATTTCTCCTCATCGATGGCCTCGGCCGTGGCTTCGGGATTCTTGTGATACCCGTCCATGACGACCGGCCCGCGGAACAGGATCTCACCGTCGTCGGCAATCTTCGTTTCGAGCCCTGGGATGGTGTCCCCCACGCATCCGAAAACAGGGCGGTGATAGTGGTTGACGGCGTCCACGGTCGCGACCTCAGTCATGCCGTACCCCTCGACGACGATGATGCCCGCCGCGTAGAACCACTTCTGGACCTGGGGGCTCAGTTTGGCCGCCCCCGAGATCATGAACCGGATATTGCCCCCCATCTTCTCCCGCAACTTGGAGAAGACCAGTTTGTCGGCGGCCTTGTGGCGCAGTGCCAAGATGGGCGGCAGGTCTTCGCCCTTCAAGCGGTACGGAATCGCCTTGAAACCGACCGAAAATGCCCAGTGGGCGATCATGCCCTTGATGCCGTGAGAGGTCTCACCGGTCAGGACGGCCACGCGCACCTTCTCGAAAATCCGCGGCACCCCACACATGAACGACGGCTTGACGATCCCCAGATTCTCCGTGATCCGGTCGATGCGCCCGTCGATCGCCGTACGGAATCCGTACTTGACCTGGAAGGCCATCATCGACTTGCCGAACGAGTGCGACAGCGGCAGCCACAGGTAGGCCAGCAAGTCCGACGTGACCAAATCCATCAGTTCGACCGATTCCGCCAGGTACGTCCAAGCTCCATGCTTCAACCGGACTCCCTTGGGCCGCCCAGTGGTCCCCGAGGTGTAGATCAGCGTGGCCAGATGGTCCCGGGTGGTGGCCGCCACGCGATCACTCACGCAATCCGGATGGGCCTCCAAGTAGTCCCGCCCCTCCTGCAGGAAGTCCTCCCACGAGACGACATGCTCCCCGTCGGATTCCCCATCCATGACAATGATGACTGTGATGTCTTGGTCCAGTTGGTCGTACGCGGTGACTTTCTCGACCTGGCTCATGTCCTCGGCGACGACCAGGTGCGAGTCGGAATCCGACAAGATGAAACGAACGTCCTCGCTCTTGGTGTTGGGGTAGACCGTCGTCGTCGCGCACCCCGCCAGCGCGATCCCATAGTCGGCCAGTGCCCATTCGATCCGGGTCGTCGCGATGATGCCGACCCGTTCCTCTTGGACCATCCCGCGGGCGAGCAGGCCAGCGGCGAACGCCGTCGACAGTTCCCCGACCTGGGACCAGGACAGTTCCTGCCAGACTTCCTGCTTGTCCGGGTACATGAACGCCTGATCGTCCGGAGCGATTCTGATGCGCTCCAAGAGCATGGCACCCAGTGATTGTGGGGACCGGGCGTATATTTCAGCCTGAAGTTCGGCTGTTCCAGTGGGTGTCTGCATGCGCGCTCCTTGGCTCTGTCTGAATCCACCGATTCCGACGAAGGACTCCATCGGCCGACGACCATCGGGCGCCGCTCCCCACGTCAGACGCCTCAGGATTTCGCCGGCCACTTAGTCGTGCGCCCCGTACGGGCGTGGGATCTCCACCTGATCAGGCATCCTGCCCAGCTACCGCAACAATGACGCTCGTCCACTTTCGAGCCCTTACGCTTCCGTAGGGATTCACTCAGTCACTTTACACAACCACTCCAGAGCCTGGATAGGTTTCCATAGGACAATCACTCGTTGAGTTTCCAGGTCCAGTCAGAGGTGGAAGCGACAGCCCGCCCGGCAGCCGTACCGGACCGCGACACACAACCTCGCCATTCGAAACACAACTACGCCATTCATGGAAAGATGAGACTTGTGACTGGATCCGAACAGATACAAGATTTCTTGGCGGCCCTTGACAGCAGTACGGCTACCTGCGTCGACTCTTCAACGCTGACCCGGGCACTGTACTCGTCGGACGCCTCGTTGTACCGTGTCGTCCCCCAAGCTGTCGCCACCCCGCGCGACCGCTGCGAGGTGGACGCACTGCTGGCCGCCGCCCGGGCCGTCGATCTGCCGGTCACTGCCCGGGGGGCCGGGACCTCGTGTGCGGGCAACGCCGTCGGGGCCGGTCTCGTGGTCGACCTGCGTCGCCATATCAACCACATCCACTCCATCGACCCTGAGGCCCGTACTGCCGATGTTGACCCCGGCGTGGTCCAGGAGAACCTCCAACGAGCCGCCCAACCGCACAGGCTCAGGTTCGGCCCCGATCCATCGACCTCCGCACGCTGTACCATCGGCGGCATCGTGTCCAACAACGCCTGCGGGCCCAGAGCCCTGGGGTACGGCATCGCGGCCACCAACCTGGTCGACGCCGACATCATCACCGGTACGGGCGACTCGATCAGGCTGACCGAGCTGGCAAAGGACCCCGATCACCCGGTGATGAAGGAGCTGTCCCGCCTGGTCGACGAGAACCTGGGCTTCATCAGGACCCAATTCGGACGTTTCTCCCGTCAAGTGTCGGGATACAGCCTGGAACATCTATTGCCGGAAAAGGGTCGTGACGTCGTGAAATTCTTCGCCGGCAGTGAAGGCACCCTCGGTCTGGCCACCCGCCTGACCGTACGCCTGGTGGAGGACCCCGCTCGCACTGCGACGCTCGCCCTCGGCTACCCTTCCATGGCCGACGCGGCCGACGCCGTCCCGGCGCTCCTGCGCTTTCGCCCCACAGCCGTCGAAGGCATGGACTCCCGTATCGTCGAAGTCGTGCGCCGCGCCAAGGGGGACCAGGCCGTCCCCGATCTCCCGCGCGGAGACGGCTGGATGTTCGTCGAACTGGGCGGATCAGACCCAGGCGAACTAGCATCCCGGGGCGCCGAATTGATCGCCAACGTAGGTGCCCTCGAAGGGTGGATCGTCAGTGATCCCGCTCAAGCAGCCCGGCTGTGGAAGATTCGTTCCGACGGCGCCGGCCTGGCTGGAGTCAGTCTGGCCAAACCGGCCTACGCGGGCTGGGAAGACGCCGCCGTGCCGCCGGACCAGCTCGGTGCCTACCTGCGCCAGTTCGAAGAGTTGGTGGACACCTACGGCTTCCACACCTTGCCGTACGGCCATTTTGGCGAGGGGTGCGTCCACGCCCGGATCGATTTTCCCCTCACCGAACCGGGCGGACTGCCCCGCTACCGCAGCTTCGTGATGGACGCCGCTCGTCTCGTGGCCGGATTCGGTGGGTCCATATCCGGCGAGCACGGGGATGGACGGGCCCGGTCCGACCTGTTGCCGCTGATGTACACACCTGAGGCCATCGCCTTGTTCAACGCTGTCAAACATATTTTCGACCCCGAGGCTCTCCTCAATCCAGGAGTCATCGCCGATCCAGAACCTCTCGACAAAAATGTCCGGTACTCAGCCTTGGCTGACAACCCGCTCGCCCGGGCCCATCCGAACTTCTCCGCCCAGGTGCATCGGTGCACAGGTGTTGGCTCCTGTGTCGCCCCCCACCCAACGGGTGTGATGTGCCCGTCGTACCAAGCCACCCACGAGGAGAAGGATTCCACCCGCGGCCGGGCGCACATCCTGCAAGAAATGGTCAACGGCACCCTGGTCAACGGCTGGGATTCCCCCGAGGTCGCACAAGCCCTCGACCTGTGTCTGGCGTGCAAGGGCTGTGCGACAGACTGCCCGACGGCAGTGGACATCGCCTCGGCCAAGTCGTACGTTCTGCACCAGCGGTATCGCGGCCACGTGCGCCCCCGCAGCCACTACAGCCTGGGATGGCTGCCCCGCTGGGGACGTCTGGTGACCCGGCTCCACATCGGCCCAGCGGCCAACGCGGTGCTGCGGCTGCCAGGAATCGGCCGGCTGGGCAAGGCGGTCGCGTCCGTCGACCACCGACGCCCGTTGCCCCGATTCTCGTCTGTCTCGGCCCGGTCAGCGATGTCGCAGGTCCAGAAAACAACTCACCATGACCCTCAGACCGCGGGGACTCCTGCCCGCACCCGCAAGCCTGTGCTCGTCTGGGTCGACTCTTTCACCGACTGTTTCGAGGGAACCGCCCTTCCCGCACTGGTGAAAGTCCTTGTCCACTCCGGATACGCACCACAATTCCTAGAACGTACGGCCTGCTGCGGACTCACCTGGATCACCACCGGCCAGCGAGATGGCGCGGCGCGCCAAATCCATGCCGCCCTCGACCAACTGGCCCCCATCGCCGCCCAGGGCATCCCCATCGTCGCGATGGAGCCCAGCTGCCTGGCGGTGTGGCGGTCCGACGCAGCCGAACTGGTCGACGACCCCAGGGTCGCCCTCGTGGCCCGGTCCATCCTCACTTTGGCCGAGTTGCTCACCCGCGATGAGTCCTGGACCCCGCCCGACCTGAGCGGCCACCAGATCCTCGCACAGCCTCATTGCCACCACTCGTCGGTCCTGGGCTTCGACACCGATGCGGCCCTGCTCAAACGCGGCCACGCAGACCTGGTGATTCTCACTGGATGCTGCGGCCTGGCCGGCAACTTCGGTGTGGAGATCGGCCACTACGACACCTCCGTGGCCGTCGCCGAGACCCATCTGCTGCCAGCCCTGCGGGCCCACCCCACTGCTCTGGTGCTGGCCGACGGTTTCTCCTGCCGCAAACAAGTCTCCGACCTGACCGATCGAACCACCATGACCCTGGCCGAACTCCTAGCCGCCCACCTGCCCACCACGGTCACCGCCAAGTAGCGCTCCCACACTGTCGCTCGCGATGCCAGTGCATCGGTGAAGCCAGTCTTAAAACCTGCTCCTGGAAGCGCTCTCACTTCCTGGGCAAGGCGCCTCGCCGGTAAGGCCCAGCCATCGGATGGGGAGCCCCGAGAGCAGCAGCAGCCTGTTCGGGCCATCCCGGATTGCGAAGCGACTCGCGCCCGATCATCACGGCGTCAGCCTGCCCGGTACGCAGAATCTGCTCCGCCTGAGTTGGAGCGGTGATCAAACCCACGGCACTAGTCGGGATCTTGGCTTCCGTACGAACACGGTGAGCAAACGCAACTTGGTAACCCGGCCCGACAGGGATGGGTGCGACAAGATTGCCCCCCGATGAGACGTCGATCAGATCGACCCCTTCGTCCTTCACAATGCTCGCCAACCGTACCGTGTCGTCGACGCTCCACCCATCGTCCACCCACTCGGTGGCGGACAGTCGCACGAACAGCGGCTTGGACTCGGGCCACACCTTGCGTACTGCGGCGACGACTTCACGCGTCAAACGAGTACGGCCCTCGAAATCTCCACCATAGCTATCTGTCCTCGTGTTGCTCAACGGCGAGAGGAACTGGTGCAAGAGGAAACCATGAGCCGCATGGATCTCGATGACATCGAGCCCAGCGGCGTCAGCACGCATCGCGGCGTCGGCGAAAACGTGCGGCAGGGCAGCAACTTCGGCGGTCGTCAGTGCGCGTGGGGTGGCCAATCCGGGGAACGGTGCGTCGGTCGGACCGACAATGGGATACCCGCCCTCGCCGATGGGCTGTGCTCCCGGTGAAGGGTTGGGCTGCTCGGGCCAGGTCGATCCCTTACGCCCCGCGTGTCCCAATTGCACACCCAGAGCAGCGCCGTACTGGTGAACGAACCTGGCCACCCGTTCGAACCCCGCGATCTGGGAGTCATCCCATAACCCCAAGTCCTGCAGGGTGATCCGGCCGTCCGGTGTCACCCCGGTGGCTTCCATGATCACCAGTCCGAAGCCCTGAGCGGCCCGGGCGCCATAGTGAACAAAGTGCCAATCATTGGGTATCCCGTCGAAAGCGGTCACATTGTATTGGCACATAGCAGGCATCCAAGCCCGATTGTGGACGGTCAAGCCCCGAAGAGTGAGCGGATCAAATAACATAGCCCCAGCTTATGGAATCACTCACCAGTGAATGTCACGGTCCAGGCGTCGGAACGGTCCCTGAGCCCGAATCCGCCGATCGGTGGATTCAGGTTAGTCCCGGGTCAGCCGACGGTGTGTGCTGCGATGAGGGCGGGCTGCTTCCACACCCAGCCGTTGTGTCTTGTTCTTCTCGTAGTCCTCAAAGTTGCCCTCGAACCAGAACCAGCGCGCAGGATCGTCGTCATCTCCCTCCCAGGCGAGGATATGCGTGGCCACCCGGTCAAGGAACCATCGATCGTGGGACACGACCACCGCACAGCCCGGGAAGTCCAGCAAGGCATCCTCCAACGACTGCAAGGTCTCCACATCGAGGTCATTGGTGGGCTCGTCGAGCAACAGAACATTGCCCCCCTGTTTCAGAGTCAGGGCCAGATTGAGGCGGTTGCGCTCTCCTCCGGACAGCACTCCCGCCAGTTTCTGCTGGTCGGGACCTTTGAAGCCGAACGAGGCCACGTACGCCCGGCTGGGCATCTCAAAGTTGCCCACCTTGATGAAGTCCAGTTCGTCCGAGACCACTTGCCACACGTTCTGGTCCGCCGCGATCCCCGAACGGCCCTGGTCGACATAGCTGAATGAGACAGTCGATCCCACCTTGATCTTGCCGGCATCAGGCGCCTCGTCACCGATCAGCATGGTGAACAGGGTGGTTTTCCCCACCCCATTCGGCCCGATGACACCGACGATGCCGGCCCTCGGCAACGAGAAGGACAGGTCCCCAATCAGCACCCGGTCGCCAAAGCCCTTGCGCAGATGATCGACCTCGATCACGTCAGCACCCAGCCGGGGACCAGCAGGAATGTTGATCTCAGCCAGATCGAGTTGCCTGTTGCGCTCCGCCTCAGTGGCCAACTCCTCGTACCGCGCCAAACGGGCTTTGCTCTTGGCCTGGCGAGCCTTGGGGTTGGACCGGACCCATTCCAGTTCCCTCTCCAAAATCTTCGCCCTCTTGGCGTCCTTCTTCCCCTCGATCGACAAACGCGCCCTCTTGGTCTCCAGGTAGGTCGAATAATTCCCTTCGTACGGATGGAGTTGCCCCCGGTCGACCTCGCAAATCCAACTTGCGACATTGTCCAAGAAGTACCGATCATGGGTGACTGCCAAGACCGCACCCGGATAGCTCTTCAGGTGTCCCTCCAGCCAACTCACCGATTCCGCGTCCAAGTGGTTGGTCGGCTCGTCGAGCAGCAAGAGATCCGGCTGCTGCAACAGCAATTTGCACAACGCCACCCGGCGCCTCTCACCACCGGAGAGGACATCAACATTCACATCCGGTTCAGGACAGCGCAGCGCATCCATCGCCTGCTCCAACTGAGCATCCAAGTCCCAGGCCTGCCGGTGGTCGAGTTCGGCCTGGAGTTCGCCCATCTCAGCCAGCAGAGCGTCGAAGTCCGCATCGGGATCCGCCAAGCTCGCCGACACCTCGTTGAAGCGGTTGAGGTGGGCCAAGGTGTCCTGCACGGCCTCCTGGATGTTCTCCAGGACGGTCTTGCCCGGGGTCAACGGGGGTTCCTGGAGAAGGATGCCGACTGTGGCATCCTTCGCCAGGACAACCTCACCGTTGTTCGGCTTCTCCAACCCCGCCATGAGGTTGAGCAAGGTCGACTTCCCAGCTCCATTCGGGCCGACGACACCGATCTTTGCATCGGGGAAAAAAGACATGGTGACATGCTCGAAAATCACCTTCTCACCAAGCGCTTTACGAACATTGTGCATCGTGAGAATGAAGTCAGCCATGGGTCTCCTTGAGTCAGCGATCCGGGCATACAAGGCACCGGACTACCGACACATTATGCCAGGAACGTTCACCAGATGCTCGCGCACCCCCGTGCAGCTTGCCGCTGATGAGCCTGATCCATCACTGCCCCGATCCCTCACACCGAGGATGCCATCGCCTCCTCCTGAACCTCGACCTTCGCCCGGATTTCCTCGGTTGGGCAGATCCCTCACACCGAGGCTGCCATCGCCTCCTCCTGAACCCCTGCCTCGTCATCCTCGAAGACCTGCTCAAGAATCACATCCTCCTCACAAGACGGGCCTTCCGGCGCCGGTTCTGCTTCAGATGGCATCGACCCATCAGGGGCCCGGGCTGGAGAACGTTTGAAGACAGTAATCCCTCGTGTCAGATCATGACCCACCGCACCGGCTTCGATCACCATCTTCTCGTGTTGCACGCCTTGGGCGTCGATCCATGCCTGGGTGCGCACTTTGCCGTGAACAATGACGGGATCCCCCTTGTAAACACTGCCTGCCACATGGTCAGCCAGACTCCGGTAGCAGACCACGTTCAGCCACGTGGTCGCTTGGTCGACCCAACCGTTGTCGGTTTTCATCCTCGGAGTCGTACCCACTCGGAAACTGACGGTCGACACACCCGTCTTTGTTTGTTTCAATTCGATATTGTGACCAACGTAGCCTGTCACCGTCATGGTTGATTCCATGATGCTCCTTTCTCGACCCCGGATCCGTCGATCGATGGCTGCAGCAGGTCGCTCGCGACACCAGCGACCGGTGAATCCGGACTTATCCCTCGACAGTTGCGATCCCCCCCGACTCATGTGTCACCCCATCCACGATCTGTGGATAAGTCGCCTGTTGTCCACAGGCTTGTGGACAACTATCCACAGGGAGCAGTTCTAGAAAGAAATAGACAACATTTGTATATCGATGGGCTCAAGGGCGTACTGCACAATACGTTGGTAAAAGCTGAGGAGCGTCAAAGGAAGGCGAAGCCGCAGGGCCGGACACCCACGGCCATCACCAGGATCACAGGCGAACGGACACCAGTTCCATCAGTTGGGACATGTGACGGGGAACCGACACCGCATACATCTTCTGGTCGGAATCGTTGCCGCGCATCAGCCCGGTCAGAGTCCTGCCAGGCCCCACTTCCGCGATGACCAAGTTGCCGGAGGCAGAATCGAACAGCCTCTTCAACCCGGGAGCCCACAGGACCGGGTGGCAGCATTGGTCGATGACATCCTCGACGATCTGCTCGGCGGTCGCAGCGACCTGACCGGAACAGTTCATAATGATCGGGCACACCGGATCGGACAAGCTCATGCCTCGCACGTACGCGGTGAACGCCGCCTCCATCCCGACCATGACGGGGGTGTGGAAAGCGTGGCTGACGTTCAGCGGAGTCACTGTGGCTCCTGCGCGCTGGAACACAGGCACGGCTGCTGTCAGATCCGCGATCTGGCCTCCGACGACTATTTGGGCAGGCGCATTGTACAGAGCGACCCACACCCGGCCGTCCAATGATGGCTCGTCACACACACTGCCGACCTCGTCGATCCCCAGCCCTGAGATGGCGTACAACCCCCCATGTTCTGCGATCTGGCCCATCAGACGGGCCCGTTCCATCACGAGCCCCATGATGTCCCTCACACTGGCTGCCCCCGAAGCGGCGATGGCGGAGAACTGCCCCACGCTGTGTCCCATGACCAGATCAGGTGTCACGCCTCGATTGGTCAGCACACGGCAGAAAGCCAGATTCATGGCCGTCACGGCAACTTGGGTGTTCTCAGTACGGCGAAGTGTCTGCGCCGATCCGCGCAAACAAAGGTCACGTACATCCAACCCAGCCGCATCCGATGCCGCGTCGAAGACGTCGGCCACCTCTGACTCGTGGCCTTTCAGCAGGTTGAACATTCCAGGGACCTGTGTTCCCTGCCCCGGGAACATGAAGGCGATCATCGCAAATCTCCCGGGGGGCAGTCCACGTCACAATCGTCGTCATCGCCCCCGCTGAGCAACGCAGCCAACTCTGGTCTGTAAGCGCGCGGGATATAGCCGGGATGGTCCTCAGGCCTGGTCACCTGATTGGCCCCGTAGCCATAAATGTACTTACCCACCGAGCCGAGGACGGCCGCGCCGTCTTCGGGACCGATCTGGTACTTCGTCCGGAAAATCCGCCTGACGACCTTGTCGAAATCCTGTTCACGAAGGACGAACATCTCTTTCAACTCTTCGTCTGACAAGCGACGATACTTGTCCTTGAAGACCAGGAAACGCGAGTCGAAACGAGCCGGCTTGCGGCGCCTTTGCTGCCGAGGGGTCGTGTACCCGAGGATCAGGACCGCAGCCGGGATGACGTACTGGTCCAAATCCAGCATCTTCACGACCTCGTCATGGTCAGAGTGGATCAGACCGATATAACAGCTACCGATACCAATCGACTGGGCAGCCACCACCATATTTTGTGCGGCGTAACACGCGTCTTCATAAGAGAGCAGCATGTCGAGGATGGTGGGAGGACGCGGATCCAATCCGGCCAATTCGTAGCAGTCGTACCAACGCCGGCTGTCAGCCAGGAAAACGAGCAGCCACGGAGCGCGAGCGATGAATTGTTGGTTCTGGCAGATCTTCGCCAATCTCGCCTTGGTGACAGGGTCCTCAACCTCGATGATGCTGTAGAGCATCTGCGTCCCACAGGTGGGAGCTGCAAAGGCACATTCCAGCAGCTGAGCCTTGATATCATCCGGTATTGGCTTATGCTCAAAGATGCGGATCGATTTACGCTCTAGCAACTCGTCGATGGTGCTCATATTCGCCCCCTCTAGGGTGAGACGCTTTCATTGTAGGATCTCGGTCGCAATGCTATCCTGACTCAGCAGGTGGAAACAAGTCAGACACAGCGGTTTGTTTCATCCAAAACGGGGCACTCACCCCACTTACCAAGATACGTGATCCTAGGGGGATTTCATGCTTGATGTTTCGTCCAGCCATTCTGCTATCCGCAAATCCGCTGGAGTCTTTTCCCGTGGTGACACCATCACATGCGTCCGGGGGACGCAACGACTTGAGTACGTGTCCCACCTCTTGGCGAAGTCTGTCGAATTCTCCGGAATCGACACGTGTGTGGACTCATTGTTGCTCAACAACGATGGCATAATACTCGGACTGGCTGTTGCGGTGTTGCGGGAAGACCGCATTTATCTCGTGACCGAGGCCGAACAATCCTGGCACGACCTGGCCGCTGACGCCCAAGAAGACTTCGATATTACAGTCGAATCATTACCTCACAAGGCCGTTCAGGTCGAGGGTCCGCTGGCTTGGGCCGTGGTCCAAACTCTGATGGGTGACAATAACATCCAAGACGTTCTGTTGAATGAGTGCGTCGACGCGACCATGGACGACACCGCGGTGTGTCTGGCACGAGTCGGCACAACAGCAGAGTACGGCTACCTCGTCTTCTCCGACACCATCGACGTGCTGCCGGGGTTGAGCCAACGGGCTGAAGCCGAAGGCGGCGGCGAAATCGATCCCAGTGTCGTGGACCGGCTGCGGTTGGAAGCAAGTTTCCCTGTCCTGCCCAGCCAGGGAGCCGACTGCACAGTGTTTGAAGCAGGCCTGGGATGGCTGGTCACCCTGACCGACGAGGCACACTACGTCGGCCGAGACGCCCTCAGCGAGGATGCCCCCACCCGGCGCACCGTGGTGGCGCGGTTCCCCGGCTGTGATTGCCCGCCGGTCGGCACCCCGGTCATGGCTGATGGCGATCAAGTCGGGCATGTGCTCGTCTCCACGGGGAGGGCTGGCCAAGACGACGGTCTCGCGCTGCTCCTCATGGAAGACCCCTTCGGCGTGCCGGGGCTCGAATTCGAGATCGGCGGCATCACCGCCGAGACGATCTCCCGGCCCACATTGACTCCCGAGTCCTGGATCCAACAGATAGGTGTACGCCAGTGAGAATCGCTGTTACCGGTTACGGCATGATTACTGCCGCTGGGCACAATGCCGCCGATAGTTGGCGGACTCTGACCAAACCCGAGTGCCCCTTTGTCGAGAACACGATCACGTCCGACGTGGCTGTGTATAACATGATCGGCGGCCAGGTGACCTCGCTGCCCTACTACCCGCACGCCACCACCGACAGGCTCAGCGTCTTGTCCCGCATCGCCCTCCAGGAAGCTCTCGCCAGGGCGGGCCTGGACCACGACAATCCCTACACGCCGGACCGGCGGGCCTTGTCGCTGGGGACCTGCGTCAACGCGGCCCATCATGCGGACGCGTTCCACAAGCAATGGCTGCAAGATGGCCTAGACAAGGCTGATCACCTGTTGCTCCTCCAGTACCCGATGAACACAACGGCCGACATCTTGGCCAATGTGGCCGACCTCGACGGCCCCCGGGTCGTCCATGCCAACGCCTGCTCCGCCGGCGCGGCCGCCATCGGGAACGCTTTCGAGTACCTGCAAGACGACATGGCCGACATGGCGGTGGCAGGCGGTGTCGACGTCTTGTCACACCTGTCCTTCGCGGGTTTCTGCGGGTTGGGCGCCATCTCCCACATCTCCACCGCCCCGTACACGCGCAGCGACGGTCTGACTCTGGGCGAGGGAGCCGGTTTCCTCATCTTGGAGAAGTACGACGCGGCTGTGGCGCGCGGCGCCACCATCTTCGCGGAGCTGCTGAGCTACGGGCTCTCGGCCGACGGGTATCACCCCACCGCCCCAGATCCCAGGGGATACGGCATTCTGACCGCCATGACGGCGGCCCTCGACAGGGCAGGGGTGTCCCCCGAACAGATCGACTACATCAACGGTCACGGCACCGGCACTCAGGCCAATGACTCCTCAGAACTGAAGGTCGTCATGTCGTTGTTCAACGGCAAGGTGCCGATCACGTCCACCAAGTCGATGATCGGGCACACCCTGGGAGCAGCGGGCGCCATCGAAGCGGCAGTGTGCGTGATGACGATCGAGAACCAGCTCATCCATCCCACGTACGTGCCATCGGACGAGGGCGCCCAGGAAATGATGCGCAAGCGCATCGAAGAGGGCGCCGTGGACATCGTCCCCAACAAGGCCAGACCCGCCAAGATCGACCTCGTGATGTCGAACTCTGTGGCCTTCGGTGGCAGCAACGCCAGCCTCCTGCTGGCCAAAGATCGTGGTGCGCTGCCGCCGCCGGCTGCGCTGCCTGCCCGGACCGTGTCGGTGACGGCTGTGAGCGCCCGCCTGGGAAGCGCCAAGGACAAGGATGAGGTGCGGGCCGCGTTCCTCGAAGACAAGAACCTCTACCCCAATTGGGTGACGTTGGAGAACGGCGAAACCTATCCACACGGCCACCCAGGCATCGACCATCTCGGCGCCGGAGTCAATCCCCGAGTCATGCGCCGGGCCGATCCTCTGGGCAAGCTGGCCTTGGACGCCACAGCCTCACTGTTCAAACAACGGCAACTGTCACAGGCAGCCCGGACGGATGTGGGCATCATGTTCGCAACGGCTTCCGGACCTGCGAGCACCATCGAGGTCATCCAGAACTCGATGATCCTCAAGGGCGAATCTGACAGCCACTACTTCCCCAACACTGTCGCCAATGCGGCCGCCGGCCACGTCGCCATCGGCTTCGGACTGCGCGGGCCCACCTCGACAATCTGCGACGGGGACACCTCTGGGGTGTCAGCCCTGCACTTGGCCCAAAGGCTCATCGAAACCCGCGCCTGTGACAGGATCCTGGTCATCGCGGCCGAGGAAGCCCCAGAAGCCCTCATCGCGGGCTACTCGCGTATCCCAGGCTATCTGTCCACGTCCACTCTCAGGCCCAATGAGAACTCTGGTGTGGTCCACTCCGGTGGGGCGGCTGCCATCCTCCTCGAAGCAGACGACATTGAGTCGGAGCATGTCACGGGTGGAGCGCGGGTCCTCGGGTACGGCCTGACCGGCGACACCTCAGGGGTGAAGGGCCTGTTGCAAGACCCGACGGCATGGACACGCTCGTTCAACCTGGCCTTGGACCGTGCGGGTCTGACTCCGAAAGATATCGATATCGTCATTTCTGCCGCCATCGGCCTCGACAAGGCGGACCGCATCGAGGCAGAGGCGATCAAACAACTCGGACTGCCGGAGTCGGTTCCGGTGATCGCCCCCCGGGGAATCACTGGCGACATCCACAGTCCAGCACCGTTCCTGGCGTTCCTGATCGCGGAGTGGCTGAAGTCCGGTGACCAGCTCATGGTGCACGGCAAGCCCACGTCCGTCAAGGTCGACCCCGACCGCCCGCTTCGGGCTTTGGTGTCCTCGTTCTGCTTCGGCGGTAACTACCAGAGCATGGTCATCGAAACAGGCATGTCCGCCTAGGACCGCAACCTTGATCCCCACCTGGTGGCAGATCAGACCGGCGCAGGATCGTCCGGGTTCCGGCAGCGAGCCTGCGTGGTACCGAGTGGCGGACACTCATGGGAGGATCCTGGATGACACCGATGTGGTGGTGGAGCACCGCGGATCTGTCACGGGTGAGGGAACCGGACGCCGGGTCCTGAGACACTGGGCTGACCACACCAAGTGTTGCGCGTCGCCTCAGATCCTCTCCATCCCCGATGGGCGGTTACGCTGCCACACGTGCGCAATGTGGTACTCCGCCAGCCACTCCGGCCCGTGGACGGCAGGTGCCCGGTCCACCAGGCCCGTGGGCATCGACATCCAAGTACGCCGCGATCGCCCGGCAGCGATGCGTTGGCTGGCTCAGACATGTTCACTCACCCGCCCGACCCTGGCCCACTGGGTCGCGACCGAGGCCGTGCTCAAAGCAGCCGGTCAGGCCCACGGCCTCACCTGGTTGACGAACTTCCCCCTGCCAGATGACCTTCCCCAAACCTCCACGGTCGTCCTGCCCGGATCCGGGCCCGCCACCGTGATCTGGGGCACCTGGGAGGACGCCTACCTGGCTGTGGCCGTGATCGACGAGGGTACGACGGATACTTCACACCTGTGAGAACAGGTGACCAACCGCAGTCGGGCGGTCGTCCAGTACTGTCAGGCGCCATGAATGACGAGGAGGAGTCTGAACGCCGACTCCCTCACTCGCAGGAGAACTGCCCAGCAATTGAAGGACGATTGTCGATTGGACCCAGCGAACGAAGACTTCGGGAACCCCCTGCGAGGCAGAAGGTTCCACAACCAGCATGCGGCCATCGGGCAATTCTAGGGCGACCGCATCGACTCCGCCGTACCAATCGTGGCGGGCGTTGTCCACGGTCCACACCCGGGCGCCCAGGCGTACGACAGGACACTGCGGCGAGGCGAGCTTGGGAACCATGGTGATCACGATTTCCGATTCCCCCACGCGAACCTGCCCAGTCTCAGGGGTAGTGGAAGCGGTCTCATCAAGGTCCGTCCCACTTGCGGACGCTTGCTCCGGCTCGGTGACGATGACCTCCAGACACTGTTCGGACACGGCCTGGACCGACCATGTGCCCGGCACTCCGGCGGCTTCAGAAAAGGCCCAGGCTTCGTCATCCTCGGCCCATTCCACGCCGCGATCCTCGTCCCACCGGGAGTCCATCGAGCAACACCACAGGCCCACCCGACGAGCGACCAGCTCAGCTTGGGCGACCGAGGACGGGTAGGGTCCCGACACGATAGTCTGACCGGCTTGACACCACTCGATCACACCCACCTGGGGGGCAATCCTCAGGTCATGACCCTCGCACCGCAGCCGGCAGCGGGCGGCATCACCCTCAGTGACCCAGGGCACGTTGTCAGTTGTTCTAGCGCTCTGTGGAGGGCTGGTCGTCGAGCCAGACTCCCCCAGTGACGAGCCAGCGGACTCCTGGACCGACTCGACCGAGTCAGGGCTCCCCCGGCTTTCCAGAGTAAACCCTGTTGTTGCAACGGCTGGTCGTACCTCACCTGGATCCACCAACATCAGCCGATAGGAGATCTCGCCGCCAGGAGTCTGGCCGACCAATTGTGGCAGGCTCCGGCCCTCGAAACGAGGCTTGGCCCCCGACCAGGTCATGACCACACCGGTGGCAGCGTCGGTCCACGCAGACGCCGTTGCCGACTCGAACTCACCGTTGTTCGATGCCGCCTCCATGCCATGCCAGTCGCACGGCCACAGACCCTGGAAGACCGGTCCACCGATCCACTGTCCATCCAGCTGGAGAGCATGCTCCGCCTTGCGCATGAAGGTCCACCCGCTGATGACGATGCGTCGGCTATCGGGCTGGCAGGTCGACACTTCGAGTCCCGACGCAACATCGGGGCCAGGCAGGAACCGAATGATTCGAACAACGTCGTTGTTCCCTGTCAGTTCCCACTGGTCGCCGAGATCCCGGACACTGACCGCGGACCCCCAGCGCTGGAACACTGAGGGCGCTTCCATCCCCAGGACGGCAGGCCAGCGTTCCATCACCATCGTGCGGCCGTCGCGGAGCAGCCGAAGGGTGCCATCGCCAGTCAGGGTGAGTCGCACGCCGCCGGTCAGAACCTTCTCGGCCAGGATCGACTCCTCGGCAGTCGAGCCGAGAGCCTCTGCCCGTACTGCGACCTTGTCGGACACACTCTCCAACCACTCGAACTCTGCTGGGATCGAACCTGGAGGATCACTGGTCACCTCCACGATGTCGCCAGAGACCAGGTCAAGACTCGCCGTCATCGCAACACCTCTGACGGGCTGAGTGTCATAGTCGACGACGACGCGCCCCTCGCGATAACTGACTCCCACATCCAGAGGAGCCCTGCCCGCTGACTTGGGAAGACGCGGGGGGCGAATGCGACGCGACAGGACGGACGACAGGTCAGATTGCCCGTCATCGACCTTCGCCAACTGCCTCACCAGAGCCGGCAAAGGGAAATACATCGGTACGATTCCGCGCTCGTCGGCCCTGGCACGCGGGTACGACCGGAAACCCGACCGCACATCGATCGACAGCGTCGGCGTGGACCGGAAGGCCTCAATGCGCACAGTGTTGACGTCGGGATTGGAAAAAACGTCGACGAACACGGCGTTCATCAACTGCCCCGCCAACGGAGTCATCCGGCTGGCCTGGTCCACGGCGAACAGCAGGAGGAATCGTTGGGACGGCGGACAGTCGCGACGGTTCAGGCTGCCGCGGGCCAGCATCGCGCACCCTTGAATGCCGTCGCCGTTCGCACCCACGTACACTGCCTCGACGCAGCGTTCTTCCAGGACGGCCATCAGGCCATCCGCGTCCAGTTCATGACCGAAACGCACCAGAGGAAGACAATTCTTGGTCATCATGGCCGCCAGGGCAGCCGCGTCCGAAGGGACGGCCAGACGCACCTCCATACGGTGTCCGCCTATTCTTCGATTTGGCCCGCCAGGGCGAGGCTACCTTCTGCCACGACACGGGACCCGACCTTGAGCACGCATTCGTACTCGGTCAGGGACCCCAAACCAGCCCGACGGTGCACACTGATCCTCAGTTGATCGCCGGGACGGACCATCTGCTTGAAGGAGAACTTGCGTACTCCTGCCAAGACTCCCATCCCCTGGGGTGTGCCCCCGTCGTCATCTTCCATACTGGCCATTTCCACCACGCCACAGGTGTGGGCGGACGCCTCGATCATCAACACCCCCGGATAGATCGCCCGGGCCGGAAAATGACCGGCGAAGACGGGATCCGAGATCGTGATGTTCTTGACTCCAACTCCACTCACCCCTGGGACGATTTCTTCCACGCCATCCATCAGTACGAACGGCGGCCGATGCGGCAAGCGCTCGCGCAACTCATCCGCATCCAGGTGGGTCCTGGTCACACTGGCTCCACTTCCAAGCTGGCATCTTGCTCGGAGCGCATCCGGTCGATCAGTGCCGGATCGGTCATCACTCGATCAGTGAGTCTGTTGATGGAACCGAAAGCGATCCGATCATCGTCGCTGACCTGGACGGTGTAATCGTCATCCAACAGTGTGACGACTTCCATCAAGTCCAAAGAATCTAGTTCAAGGCCTCGTCCGACCAGGGGGGTGTCAAAGTCCACTAAATCGGGATTGTCCGGCAATTCCAGACCTTCGATAAGCCTGCCCCTGATGCGAGTCGACACGTCGAACCTTTCTTGGGCCCTCTCCTTGATTGACATTGTGGTCCTTTCTCAATCTTCATGAATATTAGCGATCGTTGCTTCATCATTTCACGCATGGCGACGCCTGATTTCATTGTTTGCCGCACATCGCCCACACGATGCCGCTCCACTCACAATCCACCAGTGTTTTCGCTTTTGCGCTCTGTGAAGGGTACGTTAGCATGCCTGTCGACCCCCGACGGGCACATCGTCTGTCTTTGCGCCGATGGTCCATCATCGCACCCATCTGAATGCTGCTTATCTCGCTGTGTTTCCTAGTGTATGCCGGTTAGAGCGATGCGCCATGCATTCGTCTTTTTCCGGTCATGTCCTATGATCCACCCAAACCGCCGTCGACTCCATAGACCTGTCCTGTCACGTAGGACGCCTTGTCACTGGCCAGGAAACCGATCACACCGGCCACCTCGGCCGGGGTGCCGGCGCGGGACATGGGAATACGGTCAAGGAGCATGGCCCGTACACGGGAGTCCATGCCTCGCGTCATGTCAGTGGTGATCAGTCCGGGCGCCACAGCGTTGACTCTCAGATTGGATCGCGCGCCCTCATGCGCCAGCACTCGGGCCAGGGCGTCCACACCGGCTTTGGCGGCAGCGTAGTTGCATTGCCACAGCCCGCCCCATTGAGCGGTGACAGAACTGACCAGAATGATCGAACCGCCCGTCTTGCGCATCGCCTTCATCCCTTCGCGGGCCACATAGAAGACCCCGTTCAGGTTGACATCGATCACGGCGCGGAACTTTTCCCCAGTCATCACCTGGGCCAGCCCGTCGCGGGTGATGCCGGAATTGGCCACCACAGCACGCATGGTGTTGGGATGGTCCGCCCTGGCAGCGTGGAAAGCTGCCCGTACTGCCTCCTCATCGGTGACATCCACGATGTAGTCGTGGTACGCCGCACCCTCCGCCTCGACCAGTTCCCGGGTGGCGCCCGGGTCGCTGCGCCGCAAACCGACGATGTCGAACCCCATGGAGGCCAACTCCACGGCGGCGGCCTGCCCGATCCCGCGCGAGGAGCCGCTGATCAAGGCCAGGGGCCTGGCAGTTTCATCAGATGGGATACTTGTCACTTTATGCTCCGTCCTATTCGAATTGCGCCAAGGATCGTGAAGACCACGGTGATGCCCACAAGGTACGCCACGACCCACCACTTCTGCACGGTCACCGAATGGATCTGCAGATGAAAACCGTAGAAAACCGACAGGTTGTCTTGAACAGCGGGCACTCCCCCGCTGAGATTGTTGAGAGTGTCACCGGCCAGGGGATCGCGCAGGAGCATCGCCGCCTGCGAGAAGGGAAGCATGTTGATTCCGTTGGCCACGTTGTCCGTCAGGGCGCCCATGGGCAGGTACGTACCGGCGAAGAACCCCAAGATGGTGCCGATGATGATGCCGACCGCGTTGGCCGCCGCGTGCGAGGGAGCCCAACTGCCCAGGAACAAGGAGAACGCGGTGAAG
>WREX01000013.1 GCA_009779115.1 Propionibacteriaceae bacterium | reverse complement strand
GTCGAAATTGACCTCGACATCGGCCAGGTCCTTGATGTCCGCGACGATCGGATGGGTCGTGGGAAGCTGGTCTTGCTGGTAGCCGACGAGTTTGCGCGAGGCCAGGAAGTCCGTCCACGCCCCGGTCCAGCGGGTATTCGACACGGCAGCCAGATGGCTCATGAATTCGGCGAACGACTCGTTGAGCCACAGGTCGTTCCACCACTTCATCGTCACCAAGTCGCCGAACCACATGTGAGCCTGCTCGTGGAGGATCGTGTTCGCGCGGGTGTCCACGGCCGCCTGGACGGGCTTGGACCGGAAGACGTAACGCTCCTCGGTCAGCGTCACCAGCCCGACGTTCTCCATCGCTCCGGCGTTGTATTGCGGGACGAAAACCTGGTCGTACTTGTCGTAAGGGTACGGGACCCCGAAGGCGTTTTCGTAGAATTCGAACCCGCGCCGGGTGATGTCGAAGACCTCGTCCTCGTCGAAGTATTTCGCCATTGACTTGCGCACATAGGCACCCAGCGGCACGACCCGGCCATCAGTGGAGATGTAGGAGTCGATCCAACGCGTGTACGAACCCGCGGCGATGGCGATCAGGTAGCTGGAGATGACCGGTGTGCGCGAGAAGTCCCAGCGGCTGGCGCCGGTGGGGCTGCCATCCTCACCAGTGACGGCCACCGGGCGCGGTGTCGGCTGGTTGGACATCACCGTCCACCCAGACGGCGCCACCACGTGGAAGATGAAACGCGACTTCAGATCCGGCTGCTCGAAGACGGCGAAAATGCGCCGGGCGTCCGCGACCTCGCATTGGGAATACAGGTACGTCTGCTGGTCCACCGGATCGGTGAAACGATGGAGTCCCTCTCCGGTATGGGAGTACGCAGCCTGTGCCTCGACAATCAAAGTGTTCTCCGATTTCAGGTTTGACAAGGCGATGCGCGAATCCTTGAAGGCCACGCCCGGATCCAGTTCTTCACCGTTCAGTTCGATCCGGTCCACGACTGGGGCAATCAGATCGATGAAGGTCTGGGCCCCAGGCTCCCGGCAGGCGAATTGGACAACTGTGGTCGATGGAAAACTGTCAGTGGTCGAGGTCACGTCCAGCGTGATGTCGTACCCGCGGACGATGAGCAGACGCGCCCGCTCTTCGGCTTCGGCTCGCGTGAGATTGTATCCAGGCATGTGTGGTCCTTCCTCGATGAGACCGTCTGGCGACGACGTGTCCCATTCTTGCAGGTTCTCACCGACGACCGAAAACGTCACCACGTCGTCTCTTGAGTCGCTTCGCCCACCTTCCAGACTGGGCAGACAGAGCCGGTTTCTGATGCTTCAACAAACACTAAAGAGATCTTCTTGATTTCTTTCAGGGGAGCAAGTACGATCAGTCACAGGGCGGTGTCATTGGAATCACTATCTTCGAAGAAGTGATCATGGGGAGACACCAAGCCGGGATGACAATGCCTTTCGGGGAGCCTTCGACTTCCGTGAATCGCGGGGAGAACACAATGACACACGACAGTAGCTGACCACGGGTGCCAGGTCGGGAATCTCGCGGGCGACTGCGACGCGTCGGCGGCACCAGCAGAGGCAATCCTGCTGGTCTTGCCGAGCATCTGAGTCACCTGCGTAGGAGTCAGTGCCCCACACCGCGAACCCGCCGACACCACTCCGGCAACCCGGTTCGCAATGGTCCAGCATGTCCACTCGGCTCACGACTCCTATCAGGATTCAGCCAGGGCATCCGCCCATGACAACCACAACGACGCGGTTCCCGATAAGAGCGTCGTCACGGTGGCCCCTCAAGCGGAGCCCTGGCTGAATACCTGTCATCCGGCACGACGACTCCGCGACCATGAGTCGTTCTCCCCAGTCCTCGCTGGCCTGAGTCCCCTACACCTCAGGCCAGCGAGTTATTCCCCCGAATCGATCGCCCGGCAACGCTGAGTTGAGTGACACTGTTCCCTTCCTAGGCGCGTGCTGAAACACGCTGTTCCGAGCGAGGACGTGCTGGGCGGGTGAAGATTCGCCACCCCGCATCTTGTACACGTACTGGACGTACATCGCAAGATGTGGGGTTCGAATGTCGCTCGCCCGGTGCGCCGCAGCCGGGACATGGTAGTTCAGCACGCTCCTAGCTGCCTGGTGCCGCGAATTCGTCGTCGGGCGGGGCCCGGAAACCGGAGTCCGGGTCGTCGACGAAGCGGGACATCCGGCCCTGGAAAATGACGTGGAGGGTGTCGGTGCGCCCATTTCTGTGTTTGGCGACGATCAGGTCCGCTTCCCCGGGGTGATCTTCCTTGTTGTAGAAGTCGGCCCGGTGGAGCAGGACCACGACATCGGCGTCTTGTTCCAGAGAACCCGATTCGCGCAAGTCCGACAAGAGAGGTTTCTTATCCGCTCGGGCTTCAGTTCCTCGATTCAATTGAGAGATCGCCACGACCGGGATGTCGAGTTCTTTGGCCATGAGTTTGATCTGGCGCGAGAACTCCGAGACTTCCAACTGACGCGATTCCACCTTGCGCCCAGAACTCATCAACTGGATATAGTCGATGACCACCAGTTTCAGGTCGTGGTGTTGTTTCAGGCGCCGAGCTTTGGCCCGGATCTCCATCATCGTCAGGTTCGGTGAATCGTCGATGAACAGAGGCGCCGCACTGAGCCGGGAGGTGACCTGGGACAGGTTCTCCCAGTAGTCGTCCAGACGACCGGTACGGATGTTTTCCAAAGGCACCGACGCTTCAGCCGACAGCAGTCGCATCATGATCTCCGAGGCACTCATCTCCAAGGAGAAGATGGCAGTCGTCATACGGTTGTGGATGGCTGCGCTGCGGGCCACATCCAGGGCCAGCGTTGACTTGCCGATGGCCGGACGCGCGGCGACGATGATCATCTGGCCCGCGTGCAAGCCGTTGGTGAGTGAATCGAGTTCCGTGAAGCCAGTCGGCACTCCCGAGAAACGGCCCCCATGGGACGCCAAGGCGTCCATCTCGTCCCACGTGACCTGGAGAAGGTCGGACACCCGGCGATAATCCTCGCCCGACGTCCCTTCCGACACCTCGTAGATCGTCTGCTGGGCCAGATCGACGATCTCGTCCACATCGCCCTGCCCGGCGTACCCCAACTGAGCGATCCGGATCGAAGCGTCCACCAAACGCCTGAGGATCGCCTTCTCCCTCACGATCTCGGCATAGTAGCCCGCATTGGCCGCGATTGAGACAGCCGACAGCAGGTCATGGATATAGACATGCCCACCCACTCGCGCGATCTCACCGCGTTTGGTCAGCTCGGCGGCAACGGTGATCGCGTCCGCAGGTTCACCCTGACTGTACAAATCAAGAATCGTATCGAACACCAGTTCGTGGGCCGGCTTGTAAAAGTCCACGCCCCGGATGACACCCATGACATTGGCGATGGCATCCTTGCTCATCAGCATCGCGCCCAGGACAGACTGCTCTGCAGCCACATCCTGCGGAGGAACTCGGTCGGGGGCCTCGTCGCGCGTGTACGAAAATTCGTGGGCGATGGTCACAGACTTTCCCTCCTCTCCTGTGCCAGCGGGCTGTGGTGAGATGCTTCGGCGAATGCCAGCCACTCAGTGATGCCCGTAGTTCTCTTCAACGGTCGCAATCAGGCTATGACACGCCTCCGACATTTTTTGGCCAGGGTGATCTCAAGGCTCCCAGGGAGCATGATGACCATCATCAAGGACGACGCTATAAACCAGGAAACTGCCCTGATCAAGCGCTGTGCCAGATGCTGACACTGGATTAATCAAGATTTCCCGTAAGCTCATGTCAGTTCAACTTACCCTCCGCCTACCCTGATTCCTAACCCTCGGTCCACACAGGATGTGGATGAAATCTGCTCCCAAGCGAGGAGTTATCCACAGGCTCATGTGCACAGCTTGTGGATAGGCAGTGCACAGGCCTGAAGACACGCCGTACCACTCGGTCAAATGTGAACATCAGCGAAACGACGGTAGAAAACACGGGAAATTCCACCATGTGGATTTCCCCCACCCAGTGGCGTGTCCGACGTCGGCCGAAGCGTGATCACGGCGAACTCATACGCTGCGAGAAGGGGTTTTACACACAATATCTTGGGACGGGAGTGGATATGGCACCCTACATGTAGTGTTCCTATGCTTCCAAGATTTCTCCTGGACAATGGGCGGACACCGCGTTCGTACGATGTCACACTTCGCGGCAGTAGAACCCCATCCTGACAACCCAAGCACGCCCCACCCCCGGAACACCTGACAGATTCACGCCCGCGAATACCCGTGGTCACGTGGGCTTATCCACAGTTATCCACAGGAATGCCCCTCGTCTTGGCCACAGTGTGCCCAGACGGGTAGCATGGTTCTCGGCTTGAATGCACCGATCCAGGTTTGCGTCGCGGTGGCGATGGTTTGAACCGGGAAAAGGAGGGCGCATGCGCGTTCGGTATGTTGTCACTGGAATGACCTGTCACCATTGTGTGGCCCATGTGACCGAGGAAGTCTCGTCGCTCCCAGGGGTCTCAGCAGTGGAGGTGTCGCTTGATGACGCTTCCATGGTTGTGGAGTCATCAGACCCCATCGAATTTTCTGCCATCACACAAGCCGTGGCCGAGGCCGGGGAGTATACAGTTGCCCACGCCACGTCATAGTTTCGGTTCGGCGGCAGGGGGCCGAAGCCGCCGGACTCACGCGAAACACGGGGACCCGCGAGCAGGCGGAGTATACTGCATTACTCCCTGTCACGTGGGATTTAACCTAAGTGTTTCTCAGGATTCTCTTGGTTTTTGGACTGGGATAGACTAAAATCGTACTGCGGTAAACGGTGATTCCCTGTCAGGGAAGTTGAAGGAGTGATGCGTGTCTGTTGTGAAACCGATCGTCTGGTCAATCGCTGGAATCATGGCTGTGAGCCTTTCCGGTGCCGGACTGAACATGGCGTTCGGCCAAGATGTCACACTCAGCGTCGACGGCTCGACGACGACATTTAACATCGTCTATGGGTCCGTCTCCGAGGTCTTGGCTTCCCACGACATCGAGTTGAATTACCGGGACAAGGTCACCCCAGATCTGGGCACCCCCGTCACCAACGACATGCTGATCACAGTGGAGTACGCCAGGCCTATCGATTTGACCCTGGACGGGCAAGACGGCATCTATTGGACCTATGCCACGAACGTGGGAAGCGTCATCAACTCCCTCGGACTTGGTCAGACGGCGTTGAAACTCTCCGCCTCTCTCGACACCGAAGTCCCCCGCGACGGGATGACCCTCAACGTCAAGACTGGTCACAATGTCACTGTCGAGGCGGACGGACAAACTCAAACCATCCACTCCTTCGGAACTGTCGCCGACACCCTGACGGAACTGGGATTGACCTGGGGCGACGCTGACATCATCAGTCCAGGATTGGACACGCCCCTGACCGATGGCCTCGCCATTTCGATCGTACGGGTGGCCCAGCAGACTGTGACGCGGCAAAACCCGATTCCCTATGACACCCAGAATTCTGACGATCCGAGTTCACCCGCGGGCAAGGTCACAGTCGTGACCCCGGGAGTCGACGGTGTGATGACCCAGACTGTGGTCCAGACCACGCACGACGGAACGGTCGTCGACGAGACTGTGGCCAGCGAAGACGTCACTGTCCCGCCCGTCACCCAGGTCACCACGACCGGCACCAAGCCCGCGACACCCACACCGGCTCCGAAGTCCAGCCCTCCCGTGTCCGTCACACCTGGATCAGCCCAGGCCATCGCGTACGACATGATCAAAGCCAGGGGCTGGGACGACAGCCAATTCCAGTGCTTGGTCAGCTTGTGGAACCATGAGTCCGGCTGGAACGTCAGCGCCCAGAACAAATATTCGGGCGCGTACGGAATCCCGCAGGCGCTGCCAGGCTCGAAGATGGCGTCGGTGGCTCCCGACTGGCGGACCAACCCATCCACACAGATCACCTGGGGCCTGAAGTACATCACCGGGAGGTACGGGACTCCTTGCGGTGCCTGGTCATCCTTCCAAGCCAAAGGCTGGTACTGATCTTACATAGGCGTCGAGCGTCTGCCTCGCACATAACTACTGGGGGGAGTGTGAGGCAGACGCTCGACTTGTTTCTTCTCACGAGTGGTCACGACGGTCATCGCGTCTGAGGGACACCCGAATGCACCGATTGCTGGCGTCGCGAGCGACACTGTGGGGGTGCGATGGGTCGGCGGGTGGCGTGAAGGCAGACTGGACGTCTGTTGAACGACGCCCGACAAGCCAGCGTGCCTCCACAGGGCCGCGCAGCAGCCATGAATCGGTGCATTCGGGGGACACCCGAACCATCATGCGGCGTGGCAGTGTGGACCGGCCCAGTCACCTGGTCCCGGGTTTCAGGCCAGGGAGACTGACTTCTTCAGACGGTACAGTCGCAACTGGGTCCTGTCGTCCGGATCAGGGATGGCCACGCGTACCGCTGTCTCAGCGCCTGTCGACGGCTGGCCGGTGATGAAGATGCCCGCAGGAATGGTCTGGTCTGCTTGGCGGGCCTGGACGGCCCCGCTGGACAGGGTCTTGGACACGGCCTGGCCCAGGTCTTTGACGTACTGCCTGGCTTCGGAACTCTTCGGATTGGTGGAGGCCCGCACCGACATGTGTTCGGCGGCGGTCGTCACCCACGTGGGCGACACGGACGGTGCACCGAGGGCGTACAGCCGGGCACGGGTGCGACTGGAGACGGTGACGACGATGTGAGTCGGCACGAGTTCGGCCACGAATCCCCCCTGGATGTACTGTCCGTACAGCTTCGACAGGGCGGAACTCGTGGTCAGTCGCCGAATGATCCACGCCACGATGATGACGGGAATCGCGACGATAGGGGCGTACACCATGAAGATGATGATGGGATCGGCCTCCCCGGAGCTTCCCCGGACGACGAAGAACTCGCGCAGAAAGGAGTTCCACGGCAGGTGGTTGTCGGCGATGGCACGCATCGTAATAGCGAGGTTGTAGAACAGGGCCAGCACAGCGATCATCAGAATGGCAGCCACCGTGGAGTCAGCCGATCCCGAGTACCGGATGGACTTTTTAAAGCCCTCTTCGGTGCGCAGGAACTGACTTAACTGGGGATACCGATCCGGAGGTGGTGGCCCAGAAGGTCTGTCCTGGGGGTCACCTCGAGGATCCTTTTTCTTCACGTACGGCACACAGTTCCCTTCTCGGCAACTCTGGATCAGGAACCCTGTCGACCAGGGGTCACTCACCACAGTACAGCACCGGTGCGACAGCATGCGGGTCATGGCAAGCGGCACTCACCACCCAGGAGCCTGCTGCAGTCAGCGCTGTGCGGACTGAAATCCTTCCTACAAGTACGCGGGCAAGCGGCGGCGGACCCAGAGCATGATGACTCCCATGCCGGTCAGCAGCAGTCCAGTCAGCAAGACGGCCATGGCCCACGGGTTCGCGGTCAGGATCGTTCCACCGGACTGGACGGAGGTGATGACGATGCCCGAGGCGACCACGGTGGCCTGGACATCCTGGCCGGCCAGATGCTTGACCACAACAGTGTTCTGTTGTGCTGCTGCCGCACCGGACTGCCCGAGGAGCCCAGCGGGCTGCGCTGCTGTCGTACCAGTCTGTCCGACTGGTTGAGCCGGGGCCGCACCGGACTGCGCCGCGGCTCCGACGGGTTGGGCTGGGCCGGGAGCCGGGGAGGATGCCGCTGCGGACTGCCCCGACCATGTCCCGGTCAGCGTTTCGCCAAATGACAAGCACTGAGCGGGCTGGTTGACCGGAACCGTGTATTGTCCCAAACCAGGCAAAACCGTGGTCGTGGGATCGACGGCGTCCGCGGGAATGGGGGTATCCCATTGATACACAACCGTGCCCTTGGTCCAATCCACACCCTCACACGGATCGGCCGACTGACCCGGGTCCTTGGGATCGACGCGGACGAGGATTCCGTGGATGTCCCACGTGACATCGTTGCCGTCAACCTGGCTGACCAGGCCGGCAATCGTCACCGTGTCGCTGATCGTGTCTCCCGGGCGAACCGACCGCGACGAGATCGCCGTACTCACCGTCGGCAGACCCGAAGAAACGGCTGTCGTCTGGGCGGTGTCCCCGCGCGGATGGTCGGTGGTCACCGAACCGTCCGGCCAGGTCCCTGTCAGGGTTTCCGCGTACGACAGGCACATGGCGGGCTGCAAGAGTGGTATCTGATAGGCGCCGATGGCCGGCAGGGCCACCGTCCCGTCGGCTTTGATGTCAGTGGCCTGCACCGGGACGGTGAACTCGTACGCCGACGTCGCATGAGTCCAGTCTGCGGAGGCGCACGAATTGTTGGCGTCGGGTGTGGTCTGCCAGACGTCGCCGGTGACCGTCCACGTGACCGGCTGCCCGGACACCTGGCTCACCACGCCTGTGGCGCGAACCGCGTCCGTGATGGTCTGGCCCGGTGCGGCTGTCTGCGAGGAGGTCTGGGTCGCCACTGTGATCTCATGACGATTGACCAGAACAGTCTGGGCGGGATCCCCGGCGTCGTGCTTGACCGACATGGTCCAGCCAGCCGCTGTCGTCCCGGTCAGAGTCCCAGCGGCGGAGTAACACGCTGTGTCCGCGTACGGAGGAACAACCCACGTTCCAATACCTGACACTCTGGCAGACATGTCCGCCTGGATTTCGGCCGCGGTCAAGGTATGAGAACCCGTCATCGCCGGCGTGGCCTTCGTCCAGTCCACCGTGTCACAAGCCCCCGAGACAGGGGCGGCTGTGAACCACGTGACATCGATCCGCCAGGTCACCGGCGAACCCTCGTAGGTCGGAATCAGATTCGTCAACGCCCATGAGTCGGAGGCCGTGTCACCCGAGACCGCTTGCTGGAGGTGGGCTGTCGACGTGATGCCGATCAGGGAGTTGGCCACCGACGCGGTCTGCCCGAGCGAACCGGCGGGGTGGTTGGACCCCAGATGGGTCTGCCCGTCAGCAGAGACACCAGTCAGTGTCTCCGCGTACGTCATGCATGCGGCAGCCTGGTTGGCCGGCAGTGTGTACGCTCCCAAACCGGAGATCTCGATCGTCGCGTCCGGGCGGTAGTCCGAGTCCTTCACCGTGTAGGTGAACGCGTCGGCCACCGGTGCTGTCGTCCAATCGACAGTGGCGCAGGAACCCGCGGCGTCTGGTGCGACTGGTCCGTACAGATGACCGTCAAGAGTCCAGGTCATCGCCTGGCCGTTGACCGACGGAACCACGCCCGTCGCCTTGACGGTGTCCGACGCGACCGTGCCAGCCATCGGAGTCTGGTTGCTGACGGTGGTGGACACCGAGACTACGCCACTGGGGGCACAGGTCGTCTGAGTGGGATCCCCCACCGGATGATGGATCGTCGACGTGGAGCCGTCCGATCCCACGACGGTCACATCCGCCGCGTAGGAATAGCAGCCGGCAGCTGCGTCGACCGGCAAGGAGAACGAGCCCATGCCTGTCAAGGTGGCCGTCCGGTCGGCCCCGACCATGGCGGCCGTGATGGGGGTCGTCCATTGCTTGACCACCGGCGCGTTCGTCCACGCTGCCCCCTGAGCGACCGGGCCGTACAAAGTCCCTTGCCAAGTCCAGGTGTAGGTGATCGCAGTCGGATCGGTCAGGACGACGTTGGTCACGCTGCCAGCATCGGTGATGACCTGGCCCGGCAACGACGCGGTCGCCGACACCTGCGAAGTGACGACCGCGGTGCTCGGTGTGAGCAGGACCGTTTCGTCGGGGTCGCCGACCGGATAATCGATGGTCGTGTAGACCGTTCCGTCGGGATTCTTGGCCGTCAGCGTCTCCCCATAGGAGACACACTGGGCGATCATCAGCCCCGGAACCTTCCACGGTCCCTGACCGGTGATCGACGCCGAGCCGTCGGCTTTGATGTCGGTGGCTTTGACGTCGTACGAGAATGTCGTGGCCGTCGGTGCATTGGTCCAATCCACGTTGTCACAAGAGCCGTTCTGGGCGGCGACCGGCCCGTACAACGTCCCGGAGATCGTGTAGCTCAAGGCGGTGGTCAGATTACCCAGGGCGACGGTGTCGGTCAGGGTCTGACCGGCAACCAAGGTCGTCCCGGAGGCGTGGGTCCCGATGGCCGGTGTCGGCTGGTGGACCTCGAACTGGAGCGGTTGGGCGCTAGCCAGGGAACGAGAGGGCAGGACAGACAAGAAGAGGGTTTGAGGAGAGGCTCCGGCCCCTTGGAAGCTGACAGGCCAACTCGGGGCCACACCGTTGATTTCCCAGCGAATGCTGTACTGCCCCGGTGTGCTCACTGTGTACGTCGCTGTCGCCGTTCCGGTGTCGTCCGTAGTCACCGAACCGATGGAGTGGTCCGGCTGATCCGGCGAGGTCACATAGAAATCGACCGCATAACCGGCGGGAATGCCGGGGAAGGTCACGGAATCGGTCAACTGTTGACCTGGCTGAGTGATGGTGGCGGCATTGCTGGTCTCCTGGACGGTCGAACCATCCCAGGAGTTGGCGTACTGCCGGGCTTGGGTCACCAGGGTCTGGGTGTCCGCGAGGATGCCGAGTTGGTCAGCGATGAGTTGTCCGCGCGACCCATCGGCGAAGACATCGAAGTTGTAGGCGGTGTAGGTCGACCCCAACAAGGCTGAGTGGTCATAGCCCAGCACGGTCAGCAGGGCCATTCGTACGATGGACGCATTGGTGTTGGTGCTGCCTTGTTGGTAGTACCAGTTCAAGATCCAGGCCGCCTGATTCAACTGTGCCTGCGTCATCTGGGCGCCTTGGCCATTGGTCCATGAGGTCAGGGTCGCCGGACCGTCGGGTCCTTCACCGGTTGGATTGTCGTCTGCCGGGGTCACACAGAAGGCCTCCCCCTGAGCTGTGTTGTAACTTCCGGCCCAGAACCCCTGGTAGGCAGCCCAGTCGACCATGTCTCCATAGGCCCGATCGCCGATCGTCTCGGCCTGTGCCGAGCCCACGAGCGCTGTGGCCCCGCCGACGGTGGACAGTGCCAAACCGAGCACCAGGAAAAACCGGCCCACTCGCTCCATCCACAGTGGATACCTGCGACGGGCCCCGTACTCCAGCCTCGCCATCTTCGGACGACGTGCAGCTAGCCGCCGCACTGTTATTCCATGGCGTCCCACATTTTTCATCACTGACTCCTCACCTTCCCTGCCCACAACCGTGGGTAGGCACCATCACTGACTTTGGAGGACCCTTGGGGGGGGAGGACCATCACATCACAATGATCCGTGAGAACTGGCCCGGCAACAGGAATCATTGATCACGACTCTGACTCGCCAGTCGTGTCCTCACCAGACCACGACGTTTTCATGCTACCATCGCCAGCCGGAGCCTTTGACGGTTAGTCACAGGTGACCATTGACCGGAAAATTGGTCAAAACTCCCAATCATGCGACACAACATGGAGCATTGCATGATTCGTACTGGAGAGGGAAGATAGCTGCGCTGACAGGCAGCGCGCCTGGAGGGACTTGAACCCCCAACCTTCTGATCCGTAGTCAGATGCTCTATCCATTAAGCTACAGGCGCTGGAAGCAGAGACAGTCTACGCTGTCCCATCACATCTGCCAACTCACTTCGCCAGTACGGCTGGCAGCGTCACTTGGCACCTGGACTGAGTATGCGCGAGACTAGTGTCAATGAGTGAGACTGGTACCTACCGCCGCCGGATGACGGCCGCCGAACGCCGCGATCAATTGATCGGTGTGGCGCGGATGTGCTTCGCCGACAAGGGGTTCGACGGCACCTCCATCGAAGAGATCGCTGCGCGCGCCGAGGTCAGCAAGCCGGTCATCTACGAGCACTTCGGGGGAAAAGAAGGGTTGTACGCGGTGGTGGTCGACCGCGAAGTCAACACACTTTTGCACTCCCTGAGAGTCGCCATCACCAATCCGGGGGCGGGGTCTCGCCGGCTCCTCGAACTGGCGACACTGGCCCTCCTGGACTACATCGAATCTTGCCCTGAAGGATTCCAGATCATCATGCGCGACTCGTCGGAATTGGGGGGGTCTGGTTTCGCGTCCATCCTCAACGACGTCATCGTACGCGTCGAAGGAGTGCTCATTCCCCGGTTCGAAGCCCGCGGATTCGACTCCAAATCTGTCCCTTTGATCGCCCAGGCCCTGACCGGGCTGATCGCCATGACCGGGCAGTGGTGGTTGGACAATCCGGAGTACGAGAAAGAGGAAGTGGTGTCGTACCTCGTCAACCTGGCTTGGAACGGAATGCACAACCTCGACATGGACTTTCATTTGTCCGGCCGACCGATCGCGTCCTGACGCGGGAATTCGCCGAGCGTCCTCTCGGTAGTTTCGTCAGGTGATTTCCGCTACCTTCTTGTAGACTCGGGAATGAAATGAGCACCGACGTCTCCACGGCCCCCGTGGCTCCCGACAGCGAACCTGAGGGCCCGGCTCCCCACCTCAACGAACGGACAATGCCTGTCCAGGGCACTGTCCGGACGCTGCTGGACCGGTTTGTGAAAAGGAGCAGCACACACAGCGCTGACTCCTCAGCGGCAACCACCCGCCAAGTCGGCGGACGATGGACGACGAGCCCCAGCAGTACACCAGGGCAACTAGTGCTTTCTCCCCACACCAGCCCGTACCCGAATATCCCGAAGGTGGGAATCCAGGACCAACCTGCTGTCATGGTCCGCAATCCCTCCGACCTGGTCGGAGTGGTGGTGTCGGCACTCGGCTTCATCCTGGTCTGCCTCATGGCCGTCTACGCCCACAACACCATCGGGGGACTGTCGGCCGATGTCAACGACATTGCCGTCGTCCAAGATTTCACCAGACTGCTGGGGAATATCCTGTCTGTTCCCGTGACTGTCCTGGAAGTGATCGTCATCCTCTTTCCCCCGATCGCAGTCGGCCTGGACCTGCTCCTGCGTCGCCACCCCATGGTGGCCCTGCAAGGACTCCTGGCCGCGATCGGCGGCATCATCCTGGCAGCCACCACCGTCTTCCTGCTCAACTTGCGGGGACAGTCGTCGCTGACCTTGGGGCTCATGCTTCAAAATGGCTCCCCCCAGACCCTCACCATTCCCTTCTACATCTCGGCCATCACGGCACTGCTGACCGCGGTGGCGACCCCAGCCAGCCGGCGGTCGATCAGGTGGTCGTGGAATTTGATGTGGATCGCGGTCGTGGTGTCTGTCCTGATGTCAGCGGTGTCGCTTCCCGGCATGGGGCTCGCCCTCATCCTCGGCCGGATGGCTGGATACGCCATCAGGTACGGACTTGGCGTCGCCTCACGCCGTGCCTACGGAAGTTCGCTGGTGGAGGGGGTCCAACGAGCTGGGTTTGCCCCCATTAGCATCGACCGAGTGTCCACAGTCCGGGTCAAGGAGACCGGGCAGGGGATCCCCGGGATGCAGACCCCACAGTTCTTCTCCGACCACCGGTTGTACATCATGAAGACGGTGACTGACAAGATGTACAACGTCATCGTCCTCGATGGAGACCGCCAGGTCATGAGCATTCTGACCCGCGCCTGGCGTTATTTACGCTCGCGGGCTGTGGATGGCCGTACTAGCTTGTCACTGCGCCAAACCGCTGAACGTACGGCTTTGTTGTCCTACGCCGCGCGGTCCGCAGGCGTCTCCACCCCGGCCGTGCTGGCCATCGCCGAAGCCGACGACTCGATGTTGATCGTGCGCGAAGCCACCTGCGAATCGGTTTCTTTCGCCGACATTGACGTTGACGATGTCACGGACGAATTGCTGGACACCATGTGGGACCAGGTCCGCCGGGCGCATCGCTGCGGTATTGCTCACCGGGCTCTGACTCCGGACAGTTTCCGGGTGTCACCGGCCAGCGGTGAGGACGGTTCTGGGCCAGACCAGGTGTGGCTGCTTGGCTGGGAGACTGGCGACATCGCCTCTTCTGACCTGGCCCGGCGTATCGATCTGACCCAGTTGGTGGCCCTGATCTCGGCCAAGATCGGCCCGGAACGGGCCTTGGCATCGGCTAGTCGCAACCTCTACGACCAGGAACTGGCCAGTGTGGGGCCGTTGCTACAAGTGCAAGCTGTTCCCCGGGCCACCCGAGAAAAAATGGGCAATGCCAAAGAACTCTTAGCACAACTCCGGACTGACTTGGTCCATGACGTCCCAGAAGCCGTCACCCAGCCGGAGAAACTGACCCGGGTCGGGGCGCGAACCATTTTCATGGTCGCCTTCGGCATGATCGCCATCATCATTATCCTCGGCACCTTCAAATTCGATGAAATCTCGTCGGCGGTCAAAGGCGCCGACTGGCGCTGGGTGGTCGCGGCTTTCGGTGTGGGATTGATCGGATTCGCCGGGGCGGCCATCACCTTCATGGCTTTTTCACCGGTGAAACTGTCGTTCTGGAAGACGTACAGGTGTCAGGTGGCGGGTGCTTCCATGGCCATGGCTCCTGCCGGGTTGGGACCCGCTGCGGTGAACCTCCAAGTGTTGACCAAGAACCGCGTTCCGGGGCCGCTCGCGACTGCCACTGTGGCACTCATGCAGGTCACATCCGTGATCGTTAACACCTTGTCCCTTGTCATCCTCGCGGCAGTGATCGGATCCTCAACTCAGGGGCCCCATTTCCACGTCTCGTCGAGGACGCTCATCATCATCCTGGTGGTGGCAGCCCTGGTCGGCCTGACCCTGCTAATCCCCAGATTGAGAGCCTGGGTGGTGTCCCGTCTGGTCCCCTTGCTGAAGCAAACCTGGCCCCGTCTGGTCGAACTATTCTCCAGCCCCCATCGTCTGCTCCTCGGCTTGCTGGGCAATGTGGTCGCCTTGGTGTCCTACATCGCAGCCCTCCAATTCGCCGTCTACGCGTTCCACCGCAACCTCGATTTCCCAAGTTCGGCCCTGGTCTACCTCATCGGAACGTCGGCTGGGTCGATCAGCCCCACCCCCGGTGGCATGGGCACCATCGAAGGGGCGGAAGCTGGGGTCCTCGGCGCTTTCTTGGGCGTCCAGGGCATTGTGGCGATGCCGATCATCATCGTCTTCCGGCTCGTCACGTACTGGCTGCGCATCCCTGTGGGGTTTGTCGCGTACCGGTGGATGCAAAGAAAAGGTGAGGTCTAACGGCCACGCGCAGCCGTGGATTCGGGCTTAGTTGTGTACGACGGTCGCGCCTGGCACAGGGCCTGTGACCGGTTGCACCTGACGGGCGACACCCTGGGAGGAGAGAGCGACGGCAAGGTCTGTCGCGGCTGACTCATTCTCGACGAGGAAAGCAACGGTTGGCCCGGAACCGGAGACGATGCTTCCCAGACACCCGGCCCCCTGACCTGCCCGTACGATGATTTTCACCTCTGGGACAAGGGAATACGCGATGGGTTCGAGGTCATTGACCAAGGACCGGCCCACTCGGGTGACATCTCCTGAGGCCAGTGCCATCATCAGATCTCGGGGTGGTTCGGGGACACTTCCGGCTTTGGCGGCCCCCATTGTGTCGAAGCGGGCGTACGACTCGGGGGTGGACACTTCCCGGTGGGAGAAGGCCAGGACCCAGTGGTAGACACCGCGGCTGAGGACGGGCGTCAGTCTCTCCCCTTTGCCCAGGCCCATCGCACAGCCGCCCATGAGAGCGAAGGGCACGTCGGCCCCCAAGCGGGACCCCAGCGCCCGCAACTCCTCCATGGTCACCGGCAAGTTCCACAGCCGGGCACAGGCCAGTAGTGCGCCTGCGGCATCCGCCGATCCGCCGGCCATTCCGCCCGCGACCGGGATTCGCTTGTCAATACGCAGATGCACGCCATGACTGACTGAGTACTGGTGTTTCATCAGCTGGGCCGCTTGACAGGCTAAATTCTTCTTGCCAGGACCGATCTTGTGGGCTTCGGGCCCGTGGACCTCACAACTGACATCCTCGTCGGCCATCGTCGCGGCAACGTCGTCGTAGAGGGACACGGCTTGAAAGACTGTTGCCAGTTCATGATATCCATCGTCGCGCAATCCGCCCACGCAGAGGGCCAGATTGATTTTCGCAGGGGCGCGGACCTTGACCTCGACCTGGTCCGGTGAAAAATCATCCGCGTCATCCGGGAAGACAACGCCACGTCCTGGGTTGCTCACAGTAAGCAGCGTACCCCATCGACATCTGGGGCCGTCCGGGCGGGTCGAGTCGTTCGAGGAGAATCAACGGTAGTTCGAGGAGAATCAACGGGATGATCAGACCGAGGAGTGTGAGGATTCACCGGGGCCAAGGTTTTGGGGCCCAGTCGGCATCTCGGCTCAACGCCAACGACGTCCTTTGCGATGGAGTGACACGAACGGATGACGACCTCGGTGGTTGGTGGGTTCCGGTTCTGAGTCGGGAATGTCCTGGTCGGGCCCATCGATCGGTCCTTGTCTGGACGAGTCAAACTCCTGGTCCGGACCCTGGTGGTCATCCCCGATCCGGGTCACATCCGGAACAGTCACTTCACCCGCAGAACTTCGGTCATCACCGGGGATCTCCTCCACCGCAACACCATCCACAGTAGATGTTGTTGTTTCATCAGTGACAGGAGCACCCTCGCTCTGGTCGGATTCCGGCGTACCCATCTCTTGTACGTCCACCGGGGAATTGGCAGGACCTGCGTCACCCTCAGTCAGCATCCCCGCATCTGCCACACCACCGACTTCCCCATGACCGACCTCCTCCACGACAGCGTGACCGATCTCCTCGATCACAGCAGCGGCATCAACATGGCCCGTCGCCTCGACAACACCACTGACGTCAGCATGACCGACCTCCTCGACGACCACATCCGCAGCGAAGACACCCGCGTCAACACTGGACTCCTCAGATGCCTCTGCAACCGGCACCGGCTCCATCACACCCGCATCGGGACCATTCACGCCGGAACCGATCAGGAATTGATTGGGATCAGCATGGCCGATCTCTTCCACAACCTCAAAAACAGGGGAGACCAAGGTCCCCACACCACCATCGTCCAGACTATCTGCACCTGGTACCGACGCCACCACATCGGTATCGGGGCCATCGACAAGGAAACTTGCAGACATCAGGGCAGGGTCGGCATGACCGATCTCCTCCACGACCTCATACCGAATGGGAGGAGCCACTGTAACAGCGACATCTGCAGGACCATCTGCCTGCCGCAAGACTTCCTCCACCGGGGAAACCGATTCACTCACGACTGCGGGAGTGGTGGATGTCAACTCTGCCTCGACCTGATCCGGACCAAGAGGTGCCACCTCAGCCACACCATCCGTCGGACCACCCACAACCGCAGTGGCAGGCACCTGGGTGGGAGCAGCATGACCAATCTCCTCCACAACCTCATACTGACCGGAAGGAACCACTGCGACACCGACGTCCTCAGGGGCATCCCCGTGCTGCAGGACATCTCCATCCGAGGAAACCGGCCCAGTCACGACATCGGACATGGGAGACGTCAATTCACCTGCAACCTCCTCGGGAACAGGAGGTGCCACCTCAGCCACACCATCGGTCGGACCACCCACAACCGCAGTGGCAGGCACATGGGTGGGAGCAGCATGACCAATCTCCTCCACAACCTCATCCAGAACAGGAGACGCCACCTCGGCCAGACCGCTCGTGGAAGCATCCACGACGGCAATGGCCGGAACCTGGTTGACATCAGCCTGACCGATCTCCTCAACGACCTCATAGGCAGGGGAGGCGGTCACCTCGACATCAACACTTTCAGGACTGTCTGGAATCGGCGCCGGCCCCTCCACGATCGTGTTGGGAGCATCCACAGTGGAATCGGCAGCGACTTCAGGGAAGTCGGCGTGACCTATTTCCTCCACGACCTCATACTGAACGGACGCAACTGCCTCACGAACGGCATCAGCCGGGATCACGGTCTCGCTCACGGCAGTGGCGACTACGGGGGCTGACACCTCGACATCCTGGGGGCGTACTGATTTGTCTTTGTGGGGCGCGATGGTCGGGCCAGTTATTCTGACGGGCTCGCGGACTGGGCTGAGGGTCAGTCCATAGCCGTCGGCGACGGACGGTTCGAGACCTGGAGGCAGATTGAGGATCGGGGACAAGCGGACGGCAGGACGAGCGGGCACCATCTCGGGCTCGGATTCGTGTACGACACGCAAGATGATGAGGTTGACCAGGACCCACAACGAGAAACACACCGTGCCGGCGGTGACGACCGACGCCACCACGACCACGACCGTACGCTGGAAGGACCCTGGGCCGACTGAGGAATAGACCCACGCGATGTCCATGCCCATCATCGCGAGCACGGGTGTGACCGCTCCCAGGCAGACCAAAACCACGTCGCGAATGGTACGGCGGCGGAACCCCTGGTCGAGTGCGGCGTACTTCGGTGTGGGCAGATAGGCGGAGCGCATCAGGATGACGGCGATCGCGCCCACTGCCGCGACCAGGACGAAGGGGAAGATCTGCAGCATGGGACCGGTGTAGAAGGTGCCCGGGAAGGGGGAGGTGGTTCCCCAGCCGAACGCTCCGTCCAGGACCCAGGTGTACAAGTGGCTGCGGTTATCGGAGGTGGCATTGGACTCAGCCCAGTACGCACCGTACCCAAGAACGGCGCAGAAGATCACGAACACCGCGATCAGGCCCCAGGGCAGGCAGTCTCGCACACTCACTTTCGGCTTGAGCGCGCCGGTGGTCTCGTCGCGCCCGAGGACGGCCCAATCCACGCCGACCAGGCCCATGATGACGATGACGGCCCAGATGCTGGGCGCGGCCAAGATCGATTGATAATGCGGAGAGATGACGACCATCAGCACGGCTGGGATCATCGCCAGCAGCACGATGGCAATCCTCGACCGCCTGACGATGTGGTTGATTCGGTCCAAACGTTTGTAGTTGTGCGGAGAGCGTTCATGGTGGGTTGTGTAGCCCATGGCCAAGAAAAACAGGCCGAGAAGGACAATGAGTGCGGCGACGACCCAACTGCCTAGCAGGACAGTCACAGTCATTTCACTCCCCCATCGTGGTGAGAACGCCGCAGACACAACCCTATCAAGTCTGGACCTGGACTCACCCGTCGAATCACTACAGTCGAGTATGGAACGTGAACCGCCGAGAGTCAAGGTGACTCCAATTTGCTGGTACGCGATGAGCCCGACGGCGTGTGACAAGCTCATACCCCGGCCATGATTGATATCGACTTTGTACATCCATGCGTACATTCTGGTCCGGAATGCCGTGGGACTACGGGGGAAAGCCCCCACAACCAACCGGGCAATGTCCGTGCACGAGTGCCTGGCGACATCAACTAGCTATCGGCCAAACAAGGTTTTCCCGTCTTGAAACGAGTGATTGGGCAATCATCGCCCAGATCGTGTGTCGGGTGAACTCTCGACCTCCAGTACGGAAAATGTCACCTGCACACATCACCATCCGAGCCCGTGCGCACCGCAGAGAGGTTCGAGGCTGCAGTGTCGTCAGCGGTATCTAGTCGGGTGCAGCTCAGGTGCGACCTGTGTTCAGACAGCGACACACTATCTGTCATCCCCCCACGAGGTTCAGCCGTACGACCGATTGCCCGGTCACATGGACTGGGGAGCGTGGATGCCCAACAGGTCCAGCCCGCTGGCCAGGACTTTTTGGGTGGCGCGGCACAGCACCAGCCGGGATGGCCGCTGATCGCTGTGGAGAACAGGACATTGTTCATAAAAGACTGACAGATGGGTCGCCAATTCAAACAGGTAACCGCACAACTTGTGTGGCTGGAGATCGTCCGCGACCTCGGCCACGACCTGGGGGAAACGGATCAGGGCGAGCGCCAGTGCCTGCTCGGCAGGTTCAGCCAAGGAGGTGATGACCGCCGACTGATCGCTGACCAGATCGCCGTCGGCGCCGGCACGGCGAAGGATCTGAGTCACACGGGCATGGGCGTACTGGAGGTACGGCCCGGTGTCCCCCGTGGTCGCCGTCATCCTGGCGACATCGAAAACATAGTCCTTATGCAGCGAATTGGACAGGTCCGCGTACTTGACGGCTGCGATCGCCACCTCGGGGACTGCCACCTCTTCGGCGCTGTCCAGAAGGGAATCCAGAGTGACCGCCTTGCCGTCGCGGGTCTTGAACATCTTGCCGTCGGCACCCAAGACCGAGCCGAAGCCGACGTGTTCGACGTCGACGCTGTCGGGCAGCCATCTGGCCAGTCGGGCTGCGGCGAAAACTTGGGAGAAATGATGCGCCTGGGGGGACCCGACGACGTAGATGATCCTGTCGGCATGAAGGGTGTTGACACGATACCGAATGGCGGCCAGGTCTGTGGCCGCGTACCCGTACCCCCCGTCGGATTTGCGCACGATCAACGGGGTGTCGTCCCCGGGCAGGAAGACGCACAGGGCACCCGCGTCAATCGTGGCGATGCCCGTGCCGATCAGGTCGACAGTCACCTGGTCGAGCATGGGGTTGTACATCGACTCCCCGGCCAAGTCGGCGTCGGTCAGCAGGACCCCCAGTCGGGCGTACGCGCGATTGAAGCCCGCCTTGGAGACGTCGATGAGCGTTAGCCAAATCTGTCTGGTCAAGTCGTCGCCAGATTGGAGGGCGACAACCCGGGCGCGGGCGGCCGCCGCAAAAGATTCGTCAGTACGGAAGTGCTCTTGGGCCCGTTTGTACAACTCGACAGAGGTGTCCAGGGTGAGGCTGGCAGCGTCGATCCCCTCGACCAGGATCTGTTCGACCAGCATTCCGAACTGTGTTCCCCAGTCACCGATGTGATTCTGCGCGATGACACGGTCGCCACGCGCCCTCAGCACGCGTACGAGACAATCCCCAATTATTGTGGACCGCAGATTGCCGACATGCATCGGCTTGGCGACGTTGGGGGCCGAATAGTCGACGACAACCGTGGCGGGGTGAGCCACCTGCTCGATCCCGCCGAGGGGATCGGCCAGTTGCCCGGTGACGGTTTCGGCCAACACGTCGGCTCGCAAACGAATGTTGATGAATCCAGGCCCAGCGATCTCCAGGGGTTCGCACAGGTCGTCCACGTCGAGGGTCTCCACGATCTCCTGCGCGATCTCGCGCGGCTTGCGCCCCTGGTCAGCGGCCAATCTCAGGGCGGCATTGCACTGATAGTGGCCGAACTGCGGCTTGGTCGCCGGGCGCAGTTCAGGATCCACACCGGTGACGGCTTGGATCCGCGCGGACAAGATCTCAGGCAATGATGGCATGGGGTCCATTCTTCCATGCCAGTCCAAGAATTCCCGGTAGGAGACCACGGTGGAACACGGTACGGCGTCGGTCATCGATCAACAGACGTCCAGTCTGCCCTCACGTTGTCGCCGTGACCATGGCACCCATCTGTACCCGAGGGTGAGTTCCCTCAGAGTTGGGGGCAGGCGTGAACAGTGCGTACCCCCTCATGACACTCAGATAGTGCCGCTCGCGACGCCAGCAATCGGTGCATTCAGGTTTACTCGGGAACGAACAATGTCTCGGCACGGGCAACAACCGTACTGCGCCCCGCAATACTGCCCTGGCCCCACATCACGTTGATCAAGGTGATCATGTCCTGGCCCCGAACCGCTGCGTCGGCCCCTTCTGAGTCGTCAGGATCCTCCCCATCAGTGTCCGATACCCCGGCGGCTGGAGACTGACCGGCTGACGGCTGTTGACCCAAGGAGTCGTCCCAGGTGAGTCGGTCGACGGTGGTGTGCGCGTCACCGACCAGCGTCACGTCAAAACCACGCAGGACGGCGGAGAACATCGTCGAGTGGATGCCGGCATCGGAACGTGCCCCGCAGATCACGACGTGGCCGACACCGCGATCGGCAAGCAGAGTGTCGATGTCGGTGTCCTCGAAACAGTCCCGGCAACGCGTATCGATGAGCGGCTCGTGCCTGACCGGCACCAGTTCGGGCACAATCCGCCAATCCTCCGCCCCAAGCATCATGTGCGGCCCGTACTGGCGTATCCACAGAACCGGTGTCCCGCTCGTGCGCGCCCGAGTCGCGAGACCGGCGATGCGCGCGACGATCTTGTCGCGGTCCCAGGCCCCGGCCACTATGCCGACCTGGGCGCCGATCACCAGCAAAGCGGTGCCATCGCGATCCGCAAACATACTCATGGAACGATGGTAGCGTGGCGGACCGGGCCCCTGGAAGTCACAGATTTTTTGGACTAGTACGGGCTGCTGGTCCCGCCGGAACCCTCAAGGATCAGGTACGACTCGGCACCGTGGCCTGGAGCAGGAAGACACTGGCGGGGACTGGATTGTCACTGATCCATCGGTGGCCTTGCCACAGGTCGGTCACGGTCACGTCGGTGTAGCCGTGTCGGGTCACCATGTCGACCAGGTCGGCTCTGACGAAACCGTGATGCCCGTTGAATTCAGGCTGGCCGGAGTGGAACGCGCCGTCGTCCGCGTCCAGATCGGCGACGAAAAGGTGCCCACCGGGCGCCACGTGGGCCAGAGCGTCGAGCAGGGTCCCCAGATCGAGGACGTGATGCCACGACATGGCGGACACCACGACATCGACGCGCAAGTCGCGGGGCACCTCTTGCGTCAGATCCAACAAACGAATCTCGACGCCTGGGACACTTTCTGCGGCTGCGGAGGCCTCGGCAAGGGCCTCGGAGTCGATGTCGACCAGGATCGTACGGCTAAAGCGACTCGCCAACCCCAGGCCCACCGGACCGGTCCCGCAGCCGTAATCGAGCAGGGTCAACCCTTCGGTGGCGGGCAAGCGCCGGGCGATGGCCTCAACGATGACCGCGGACCGTGCAGCGTGCTCATGCTCGTTGTCGATCTCGTGTTCGGCGTTGTTCATAATGTCGAGTATGGCATGGCGGGACAAGTATCTCTGGCTGAAAACTCGGCAGCGTCGTCGATCAGAGAAACAACCCTGCCACAACTGTGCCCAGAACCAACCAGGGGCCGAAGGCGAATTCGCGTGATCGCGTGACCAGGGAGAACACGACTCCCGCCAGGCAGGCCAGCGCCAATCCGGCGAAAACCGCCGTGATTGAACCCACGCCGAGCCACCATCCGCAGGTCATGACCAGCTTGACGTCACCCAGTCCCAGACTGCCCCGGCTGATGGCGTGGATGATGAGGAAGAGGGTCCCGCAGATCAGGGCGACAGCCACCCCGGTGACCAGTCGGGCGGGTTGGCCCCCGGCCATTATGACCCCGAACACGAGCGCCACGATAGCCAAGAGCAGTTGTCCACCATCGGGCAGGCGGCGTACGTCCAAGTCGACGGCAGCCAGCCACGTACCGATCGCTGAGAACGCGAACCAACCCAGGACTTCGGTCAAGGCTGCGACCGATAACTGGGCAGGTCCCACGATGCGCCCCATCACACATCCCCATGTCGCGGCCAGTGCGAGAGGAATCCACCACCTCGGCCCAGGGTGCTCAAGGGCAGTCTCGTCCAGGTCGTCGGTCCTGGCTCTTCGGGGGCCGACAAGCTCGGATGCCCCCACGCGGTATGCCACCTTGTTGAGGCGGCGGCGCATCCACTCCCCCATGACAAGGCCACAGACACACCCGGCGACGATCCACATACAGGCTCCCTTCCTGGCACAGCAGTGTATGCTTCACTCGTTATTCTTGCGTGGTCCGGTACCAGAATGGGGAGTTGTACACAGATATCAGATGAACCCTTCAGCCTGGGCGACAATACCCTCGCGACGTTCACCTGACAGGCGTGTTTCCTGGCCCTGGAACCGAACAGATAGGGTGTGATTCATGGTTACTATTTCAGAGCGTCTGGCTGTCCCCGATCCCGAGTATTTGGCCGACAAGTTGTCGACGTTCATCGCCACGACCGTGCATCAGCGGGGGCGTATCGGATGTGTTTTGGGCAACAGTGGGGGGATCGATTCGGCACTGGTGGCGACTCTCGCGGTCCGTGCACTGGGCAAGAAAAACGTCAAATTGTTTTTTCTGCCCGAGCGCGACACCCACCCGAAGAGCCGGGGCGACGCGCGCCTGGTCGCCCGCCATCTCGGTTTGAGCATGCAGGAGATCAACATGACCCCCATCATCCGGAAGATGGGCGTGTATCACCTGGAACCCCCGTCAGCGGTGTTTCCCCATTTCATTCGGTCGATCTACGCGGTCCTCAACTGGCGCAGGCATAGCAGCAAGAACACCGGGTACTACCTCCAGATGATGCGTGGCGGCAACTCCCCCAAGATCCGGCGCGACTTGGCGTTCTCCAACGCGAAGAACCGGGCCCGGATGTCCATGCTCTACAAGCAAGCTGACATCCAGGACTGCCTGGTTCTGGGAACAGACAACCGTTCTGAAACAATGACCGGGCTGTTCGTCAGGTACGGGGATGGAGCCTCCGACCTGGCGCCCTTGGCCCAGCTGTACAAATCGCAGGTCTTCGCACTCGCGGCTTACCTCGGCGTGCCAAGCCGGATCATCGCCAAGAAACCGGTCGGTGATCTGGCACCGGGAGTGACCGATGAGCACACGCTGACGATGCCGTACTCCCAACTCGACCCGATCCTCGCCGGGCTGGAATTGGGCATGGCCGATCAAGAGATCTTGGCCCAGACAGATGCGACTCAGAACCAGATCAATTACATCAAGGAACTCATGTCCTTGGCACAGCCGTTGCATGAACTACCCGCCGTACCGTCGGCAACCGACCTTTTCAGCAGGCTCCTAGAAGCCGAAGCGCGGGCCTGAGGGCAGCAGGTCCCTGGCCGGTTCGTGGTAGTCGATACCACAGATCGCGCCGGCGCGGATATCAAAACTCGTCACAGACGCTAACGTACATTCTCTCTTGCGCGGGTCATGCCACAGGTGGCGTCCCTCAGCACTCAGACGCGTGACCCAGATGGGCAGTTGGTGGGAGACGATGACCGCCTGACCGTCTTCGCCCACGGCGGCGGCGACATCGAGAATGGCCGCTGTCATCCGGTCGGCGATCTTCGAGTACGCTTCCCCCCAACTGGGCCGGAAAGGATTGGTCAGATACCGCCAATTCTTGGGGGACTTGGCTGCCTGGCCGGTCGAGCCCATGATCTGGCCGGCGAAGATGTTGCCCGCCTCGATCAGGCGCGGGTCGGTGCCCACGTCGAGGTCGGGGAAGAGCGCGGCCACAGGCATCATCGACTCCTGGGCGCGTTCCAGCGGGGAACAGCGCAAATGGCTGATGGGTAAAGATTCGAAGAAATGGGCGGTCTGGGCGACCATGGAGCGTCCCAACTCAGACAGATGGAACCCCGGCATGCGCTCGTACAACACCCCGGTGGGATTGTCCACGTGTCCGTGGCGCATCACATGAATGATGGACATGGCTCACGGTGTCCGCGTACTGGCTTCACCGTCGCGTGCAGATCAGCGACCTGCGCGACGACGCTGGATACGCGTCTTCTTCAGCAGCTTACGGTGCTTCTTCTTCGCCATGCGCTTGCGGCGCTTCTTGATGACCGAACCCACTGTGGACCTTTCCGGACGGGAGATTCTTCAGACACACCGACCCACCCACAATGATGGATCAATGATTCCTCAACACTCTATCTCATAGTCGATCCGATGAACGACCGACGACTGATCCTACCGCGCCCCGCGCGCCTGAGCCAAACATTCTTCGATGCGGGCAGCCCGGACACCGTTGCCACAAGGGCCGTGCGGGTCGGACCAGGTACTCCCCCACAGCCACGCGCTCAGCTTCCTTGGAGCGTGCTGAAATACGCTGTTCCGAGCGAGGACGTGCCGGGCGGGATGAGCTGGTGACCCCACATCTTGTACATGGACTGGACGTCCATCGCAAGATGTGGGGTCACCAGATCGCCCGATC
>WREX01000012.1 GCA_009779115.1 Propionibacteriaceae bacterium | reverse complement strand
GATGACGATCTCTGCCATGGTTCTCCTCTTGACCGTATTCATGGGGCAGCCTGGGTCAAGGGCCGTCGATCACGGGATGACTCCCCTCGCCGGGCAACCCTGACAGTGTACTACCCGATTCTGGCGGGCGCACGCCGTGGGTCATCTCATCCTTCAGTGGGCAACAAGGACGCTGGCACGTGTTGCGGCCGAGCAGTGTCTCGATCAGGGGGTGAAGGAATGAGAGGAGTGCGTCCAGGAACCCGGGCAGACGCCACCAGGGCTGGTTGATGGGCAGGCACGGGGACCTTCACCACACTCCGGTAGTATTCCACGGCAGTGGGGCTGTCGTGCCGACAACGACCTTCGCCGCCATCAGGCCCCAGGTGACAACTACCCCCGCTGCCATCGACGACAGTCATCCTCGAAGAGAATCGGTTCTGGTGGAAACAATCATCACGACATTCGGGCCGCTTGGCCATGCTGGTCCACAGTCATCGCAGCAGGTGTCTGTTCCGGTGAAAGGCTATGCCCAGTTGGTCGCGGAAGGGACCTACGACGAAGTTGCCCAAGGAGAGTTCGCCGCCACCTGCATGGACCGGCGATTGCGTGCCGACGGCACCGATCCCCTGCTTCCCAACCTCCCTGGAGGGTTCCTGGGTCTGGTGTTCGCAGCCCGTACTGTCTGGCCCGCATTCGACGACGATCAACTCACAGTGTCTGCTCTCGCTCAGGCAGTACGCGCGCGAGGCCTGCCCGTGTACGTGCACATCGACGAGGATTTCCACCCATCAGGACGGTCCGGGTGCGCCTTCAACGACAACGTCACAGCCATCGCAGCTACTGTGCCGACCGTGGCAGACCGTGCGATGGCCCTTGTCGAAGAGTCAAACAGCTCCGCGCCGGTTGACACGGACGATCTGGTTCAACGCATGGTGGCCCTGATGACCTCTGCCACACCAGGACATGACTCCTCTGGTGACGATGCCTTTTCCCGGCTCGCAGCGCTCCAGGCGTGCGGCGCCACAACCGAAGTGTTGAGCGGGTCTGCCCGAGCAGCCGGAGCCGACATCAGCTTCCGGAGCGGCCACACACTGTCCCGCGCGGCTCTGCTCCGCAGCCAGGGCGTCCACCTCTTTCACATTGACGCCTGGAGTTTCCTGCCGACAGCCACCCAGGTGGCACAGATCCTGCCCCGCAGCTTGGCTCAGAGAAACGAAGGGCTCACCGATGAAGCCATCGCCCAACAGATGACCGCGACTTTGATGGTAGCCAGTCTCGCCGCACTGTCGCTGCTGTGCGACCCGGACTCTTCACTGATTATCCGGTCCTGAGCGTTCGTTCGTCCGGTCCGGGTCTACCGCAGGCAAGGCCAGCTTCCAGCTTCCAGTCCACTGGGCCACGGCAGCCCTGACAGCGTCCTCGGCACGCGTCGCGTGAAACGTGAATCCGGCATCGATCAGCGCAGTGGGCCGTACTCGTGACGAGGCAAGAATCAATTCGTCCCCACCACCTAAGATGACGCGGAACAGGACCGCCGGAAACACGAACAGACGAGGACGATGCAAAGCCTGAGCGACCACCCGGGTGATCGTCTCAGCCGTCGCCGGGACTGGTCCGACGATGTTGACCGGGCCCGCCAAGGACTCATGTTCCAGGGCAAAAACAATGGCGCGTACCTCATCCTCTAAGGAAACCCAGGGCCACCATTGGCTGCCGGGTCCCACACGCGCGCCGAGCCCGACCCGGGTTGTCGACGCCAGAATCTTGACCAAACCTTCTGGTCCCAGGACGGTTCCCGTTCGCGCGGTCACGATGCGCGTGGCGTCACGGGCAGGCAGTGTGGCGCGCTCCCAGGCTCGAACCACCTCGGCCAGGAAACTGTCTCCCGCGGGGGAGGTCTCGTCCACATCGGCGTCGCCACGATCGCCATAGATACCCACAGCCGACCCCGAGATCCACACCGTCGGGGGTTGCGATGAGTCGGCGATAGCCTGGGCCAGTGCTCGGGTGGACTCCACTCTGGACGAACGGATCAATCGGCGATAGGCCTTGGTCCACGGCAGACGAGTCAGGCTCGCACCGCCCAGCGACACCACGGCTTCGGCCCACCGAATCGCCTCAGGAGGCACGGAACCCTCCCGGGCATCCCACACATAGTCGCCACCGACCGTCCGCGTCATCACACGGATCTCATGGCCCTGATCCACCAAGCTTGTTTTCAAGGCCGTGCCGATCGTTCCGGAGGCGCCAGTCAGCAGTACCTTCATGTGCCGAGCATAGCTCAGTTACGCTGAGCCGGACCCAGAACAGCATGAGGAAATCGTGACCGGCTGGCTCCCCCCACTGTCGCGGCAGTCATTGATCCGCGCGGCACAATCCGCGCCATTTGCCTTGGGTGTACGGACTACACTATCCCCATGCTGCTGAGATCTGCCGCATGCGGGCCCTTAGAAAACAATTGCTACATTCTGGCGCCGGATGAGGGGCGGGACTGTGTGATCATCGATCCGGGGATGGACTCCAAAGCGATTGTGACGTCCTTGCTCACCCAACATCATCTGACACCGGTGGCGGTTCTGGCGACCCACGGTCACATCGACCACATCGGCGATGCGGCCCGCCTCGCCGATGCCCACTCGATCCCCGTGTGGATCCACTCCGAGGACCGGCGCCTGCTGTCCCGTCCCGCGTCAGGGCTGCGTCCGGATGGGGTGGTGTGGCTGACCTTGCACCTGATCCACAAGTTGGCCGAGCCGGCCACAGTGGAACTCCTCGACGATCACGAGACCCTGGACCTGGCTGGACTGCACATCAACGTCATCCATGCTCCTGGCCACACCCGTGGTTGCGTCTTGTTCACTGTCCGTGACGCTGACCAAGGTGAGACGCTCGCCTTCACCGGAGATGTCCTGTTCGCGGGGTCAGTGGGACGCACCGATCTGCCCGTCTCCGATCGGGCGGCCATGAGGAGCACGCTCGCCGGCCCGGTCCTCAGTCTGCCCGATGAGGCACGAATCCTGCCCGGCCATGGTCGTACGTCCACGATGGCCGCCGAACGCGCCACCAACCCGTACTTGCAAGAACGATACTTCCGCAAGCTCGGCTGAGGATCCAGGGGTGAGACCCGGCCTCTGCATCGGGCACTGACGCATCGACCCATGGTGAACAAGCGACGCCAGGACGAGCCACCTGAGCACTTCCACACAGTGAGGAAGGACGGCCCGCGTCCATCGTTCATGGCATGATGTCGGTCATGATTCGCATATCCGTCATCGGCTTGGGGGCGATGGGCGCTTCGTACACCGCCAAACTGAACGAGGTGCCCCAAACACACGTCCGGGTCATCGCCGAGGGAGAACGCGCGGAACGCTTGCGCCGCGATGGAGTCACGGTCAACTCGGTCCGGCACGACTTCACGGTCGTGGCTCCCGATGACGAGGTCGAGCCGGCCGACCTGCTGATCGTCGGGGTCAAGTACACCGGCTTCACCCAGGCTCTGCCGCAGATGCGCAACCACATCGGAGACAACACCATCGTGCTGTCCCTGCTCAACGGCATCACGTCCGAAGACGAGATCGCGGCAGCCTATCCCCAGTGCCATCCGCTGCTGTCCATCACCTTCGGCATCGATGCCGTCCGGCAAGGACAGACGGTCACCTTCATTTCTCTGGGTTCCATGGAATTCGGGGAGAAGACCAACCAGGAGCCCTATTCCGAGCAGGTACGCTGGGTCGCCGACCTGTTCGACCAAGCTGGTCTGACCTACGCGGTCCCGACGGACATGGTCGCTCGCATGTGGTGGAAATTCCTCATCAACACCGGTGTCAACCAGGTCACGGCTGCCCTCGACGCGCCGTACGCCATCCTCCAAGACCCCACCTGCCCCGCGTACGACCTCATGTTGGCCGCCCAGCGCGAGGTCGTGGCCGTGGCCCAGGCCCAGAACATCGCCCTGGGCGAGCAGGACATCGATTCCTGGCTGACTGTCCTCGCGGCGCTGGGACCTGGGCAGTACACATCCATGGCCCAGGACGTGCTCGCCCACCGCCCGACCGAGGTGGACATCTTCGCCGGGGCGATGCTGCGCATGGGTCGTGACTTGGGGATTCGCGTACCAGCCAATACGTTTCTGTACCAAATCCTGAAGTCAAAAGAGCGCGTCTGGACCCTATGAACGACGACCCTGGACGTCCTGGACCACGGTCAAGCCTCGCTGACAGCGGGTGGCTCAGGTGAACCAGGAAGGCGGATCCAGCGACTTCGGCGCCAGATCAATCCGGCTCTGACCAGCACCAACACCCCTAGGACCAGTCCTACTAGCCGTGCCCACCACGAACTGGCGAGGAAGACCAGTGTGTACGACGCCAGGACGGGCAACAGCCACCGGGCACTCCACCCGATGTAGCCCAGGAAGGCTGGCATGGGCACTGATTGGTGGACGGCCACCGACCGTACCAAGAAATTAGGCCCATTGCCGATGTAGGTCATCGCACCCCAGAAAACCGCGCCTGTGGAGATGGCGACGAGCAGGGCTTCAGGGACTCCGGCCACCAGCGTGATCCCGGACCCGGCGGACGACTGGGCCACTTCGAAGAACGTCGCGTACGTGGGGGCATTGTCCAAAATCGAAGACAGCCCGCCCGTCAGCACATGCATGCTGACGGTGTTCAGCCTGAGGGATCCGGCGTGCTCGTCGAGCAGGAGGAAAGCCGGAGCCATCGTGACAAAGATGCCGACGAACACAGCCGCGACTTCCTTGATCGGGGCAAACGTAAAATGGTTGATGGTGAAACGGACCTGCTGGCGGGAGGTGATCCAGGACAGACCTGCTGCGGCAAGAATGCACAGCTCCCGCCAGGGTACGAAGCCCGCCCATCCCCGCATGCCTGGCGTGCCGACCGAGGGCACCACCGCGACGGCTGCGACAATGGCCGCGAACCACACGATGTTCGGCAAGCCCGCAACCCCCACTGACCTCGTCCCGGTTGGTCCCTGGTCGGTGCTTGTTGGGTTGGGATCGCCGCAGTGGCCAGCGCTGCCTGACAGAGCAGAGTCGAGACAAAAATACGTGACAAGGAGCAAGGCGTTGACGAACAGCCAGTCCGGCCACAATCCGAGGGTCCAGGTGAAGGGAACACCTCGCAGCATGCCGAGGAAGAGCGGTGGGTCGCCCAACGGGGTGAGCAAGCCGCCGCAGTTAGCCATCACGAAAATGGCGAAGACGACGGTGTGTGTCCGGTGCCTACGACCCTTGTTGGAGATGAGGAGGACGCGGATGAGCAGCATCGCGGCTCCCGTCGTACCGATGAGAGAAGCCAGGCACGCGCCCACCGCTAGGATGAGCGTATTCGTCTTCGGTGTGCCTGCCAGGTTCCCGGTCACCGCGATCCCACCCGCGACCACGAACAACCCGAACAACAACACGATGAACTGGCCGTACTCGACCAGGGCATGGACGACTGAGGAGGGATGCCCCGTGACGACCAACGCCACACACACCGGGGCACTCAGTATCAGAGCTACGAGCAACTGGTGGCCAGGGTTGTCCCACCAGTCACGGGTGGCGCGGACCAATGGAAGGACAGCGATCGCCAGGAGCATCGCCACAAAGGGGACGGCCATCCACCACGCGATCATGCGCTTCACCCTATCAAAGTGGATGAGCGGTCAACGAGGCTTCGCACAACGTCCCTAGCGGCTGTCGCGGGTCGTCTCCGTTTCGTTGACACGACACTCCCGAGTGCAGCGAATTTGGGAAACGCCTATCATTGGAATATACTTGCTTTACGCAAGCAAGTAGCCAGGGGAAAGAGATACTGCCAGTGACCGAGGAGTCCGCCGACCCAAGAACTGTACCGGGTCAACCAGACACTGAACCCTTAGACACCCGAACCGCAACACAACAACTGACTGACGCACTGATGGAATTCATCAACCTGTCACGTTCTTTCATGACCAATGAGACGCTTCGCTTGAACCACGCCCAGTACGCCATCCTGTCCCGTCTGGAAGACCGCCCGGATGTCACCCTGACAGCCATCGCCGACTCACTGGGATACGATCTGTCGGTCTTGTCCCGCCAGGCAGCCGCTCTGACCGAACAAGGTCTGGTCGTACGCACCAAGGATCCCCGGGACGGCCGGGCATGGATGATCTCGCTGACCGACGTCGGTCGCGAGCGCCTCACCCACGCCAGGTCGAAGCGATTGGGCATGGTCCTGCAGGCGCTGGCGCCGTTTTCCGATCAGGAACGCGCCATTGCAGCCCGCATCCTGGCGTCATTCAACACAGGCTTAAGCGAAACCCTGAAGCGAAAAGGCGTTCCCTTGGGCTAGCTCGGAGGCAGGACCGTCATATCTGCCAGTATGTGAAAGGACATGATGACATCAACGAAAACCCGCAAGACTCAGGCGAAGGGTTTCAAGCCCAAGGGCAACGCCAGTCGTCAGGGCACTGCCAAGTCCAAGGGCGCTGCCAAGCCAAAAGACACCGCTAGTTCTCAGGGCAGCACCCAGGCTAAGGGCAACACCCAGGCTAAAGGCAACACCCAGACCAAGGGCACAACCCAGACCAAGGGCACAACCCAGACCAAGGGCAACACCCAGACCAAAGGCACCACCCAGACCAAGGACACCCCCAGTCCCAAGGGCACTCCCAGCACAGCCACGCTGGACTCGATCCCTGAACTGAGCCACTCCCAGATTCTCGAAGTCTTGTCGGGATTGCTCATCGCCTTGTTCGTCACAAACCTGTCCGGCACGATTGTGGGCACGGCGCTGCCCAGGATCACGGCAGCACTCCAGGCCAATGAACAGCAGTACATGTGGGTAGTGACGGCTACCCTTCTTGCCTCGACCGCGTCGACTCCGATCTGGGGCAAACTGGCTGACTTGTTCAACAAGAAGAAGCTGCTCATGATCGGCCTTCTTGTCTTCATCGTCGGGTCTGCCCTGTCGGGCTCGGCCACCAGCCCGATGTTCCTGATCGCGGCGCGCGCCTTCCAGGGTATCGGTCTGGGTGCGATGATGTCCCTTGTCCAAGCGGTCATCGCAACGATCATTCCTCCCCGCAAGCGCGGCCGTTACATGGCGTACACAGGAGCGACCATGGCTGTTGCCACGGTCATCGGTCCTCTGGTGGGCGGATTCTTGGTCGACGCTCCCCACCTCGGCTGGCGTTGGTGCTTCTGGTCGGCGGTGCCGATCGCGATCATCGCCTTGATCATCTTGCAGGTCAAACTGTCTGTTCCGGTGTTCCGGCGCGAAGGCACGAAGGTGGACTGGCTGGGTGCCACACTCGTCACAGCCTCGGTGTCCAGCCTGCTGATCTGGATTTCCTTCGCGACCAAGGATTACGCCTGGATCTCCTGGCAGACCTTCGCCCTGGTCGGATTCTCCGTCGTCACTGCCGGATTCTTGATCCTTGTCGAGTCCAAGGTTCATGACCCCATCATTCCCCTGGGCATCATCACCATGAGAACAACCGCGCTCGCCATCCTGGCGTCGATCTCTGTTGGGGTCGGCATGTTCGGAGCCTCGGTCTTCCTCAGCCAGTATTTCCAGCTGGGTCGGGGTATGACCCCCACCGAATCTGGTCTGATGAACATTCCCATGATGGCCGGAGTCCTGATCTCCTCGTTGGTGATCGGGCGGCTCGTGTCCAAGACTGGTTACTGGAAACCCTTCGTTGTCGCTGGCGCAATCTTGCTGACCGTGGGTTTCGCCGCCTTGTCCACCGTCACGGATACCACGTCGTACTGGGCCATCGGGGCCTTCATGATCGTGGCTGGCCTGGGTCTGGGCATGACGATGCAGAACCTGGTTCTCGCCGTGCAGAACTCCATTTCAGTACGCGACGTGGGCGCCGCATCTGCGTCGGTGACCTTCTTCCGCTCCCTCGGTGGCGCTATGGGCATCCAGGTCCTGGGATTCATTTTCCAGAACCGTCTGACAAGCCAAATCACCGGCGGGACCTCCGGTCTCATCCAGCAAGCGGTCACGTCCGACATCCAGAGCAACCCTGCTTTGGCCCCGGTGTGTGGTGCGCTGCAGAACGCCTCCCCGGACCAAATGGCCCAGATCATGGCTCAATGCCCCAACACCGGCCAGTTGCTCGGCGACCTCAGTTCCTTGAAGAACTCTGGTGGCACATCCATGGATCTGAGCATGTTCACGTACGATCCTTTCCGTACTCTGATCGAGCAATCCATCGGCAACACCATTGGCCGTCTGTTCCTCATCGGGGCCATCGTGTCAGCCTTGTCGATCATCGCCATCTTGTTTATGCGTTCCACCAAACTGCGCACCCGCTTCGAAGAAGTACCCGCCTGATCCGCAGACCTGTGATGGGAATGGTCTGGTCCGTCCCTTGGGGTAACCCGACCATTCCCCGACAAGCTGTGACAGTTGTGGCAACCATGTGATGACTGCCCACATGCCGAGTTTTTCTCAGCCGCAGGCGAAGGCGTCTCGATGTCGGCAGGGGTGGCGACAGTGCGGCATACTGTGACCTGTGGCGGATGACATGTATGGGCACGTGACCCTCATCACCGGACCGGAACAGTTCCTGGCTGAGCGCGAGATGGCACGATCGGTCGCCCGAGCACGAGCCCTGCGCCCCGAGGCCGCCGTCACCAACTCCTCGGCTGGCGACCTCGTGCCCGCACACTTGGAGCAGATGACCGGCGCCGATCTGTTTTCCTCCGCCACGATCGCCTGTGTCACCGGGGCGGAGAAGGTGCCCAAGGATGTCGAAGCCAGCCTGAAGCAGATCGTCCACCACGTGCCCGACAACACCGCCCTCATCATCTCCCACGCCGGGGGCAATCAGGGCAAAGCCCTCCTCCAAGTCCTCACCTCGGCTGCGACTACAGTGATCCCTTGTCCCGCCATCAAACCTTGGGAACTGGCAGCGTTCGTGACCCAGGAGGTCCGCTCCCATGGCAAGTCCATCGGGACGGCTGCGGCCCAGGGCCTGGTCGACTCGGTCGGCCAAGACACTCGCAGTCTGGCCGCCGCCGTGACGCAATTGATCTCGGACACCGACACCGACACCATCTCCCTGGCCATCGTGAACCGATATTTCGCCGGACGTGCGACGGTCACTGCTTTTGCTGTCAGCGACGACGCTCTCGCCGGCAGGGTCGGCGAAGCCATCTTCAAACTGCGCTGGGCCTTGTCAACTGGTGTGGCTCATGTCCTGGTCACGTCAGCCCTCGCCAACTCCCTGAGACAGATCGGGCTCTACCTGGCCATTTCCGTTCACCGGCAGCCAACGGCTGCTGAAATCTCTGTTCCACCGTGGAAACTGAAAGATGTGGCCGCCAGTGCCAACTCCTGGTCACCGCGTGCGGTGGCCGGCGCCATCCGCGCCGTCAGCCAAGCTGATGCACAGATCAAAGGGGCCGCCCAAGACCCCGACTTCGCCCTGGAACGCCTGATCATCCGCTTGGCCGCCCTACGCCGTTCCTCCCAGGAAACACGCCGGCCCTAGCCCCGGCAACTCAGTGCCTCTTCACTCACCCTGGGCAAACAAGACCTTCGCCTGCCAATCAACCCGCCCAATGGTGGTCTCGCCGACCTTGATGGATCGGCGATGGCTCCCTTGTCCGACCAGTCGGCCCCATGAGGAGGCCCTCGAATCGTTGCACCACTGCTCATCTTCATCACGACCGCCTCGACCTCACTCATTTCTGAGTAGTGACCGACCACTTCCCCTGATGGGAAACAGTAATTGACCCATGTTCATCCGTGCGTACCACCTCCATGGAGTCATTGACCAGTTCTTTGACCGTCTTCTGGGCCGGATGGCCGTAGGTATTGTCTTTGCCCACGCTCACCAAGGCAATCCGAGCCTGGGTTGCCTCCAAAAAATCCGGATCCTGCCGGGCAGACCCATGGTGGGGAACTTTGAGGATGTCGACTTTCAGGGCCTCGCTGTTGGACAGCGCTGCTTGTTGTCCCGCCACTTCCACGTCTCCGGTGACCAGCAGACTCATGGTCGGCAGGTCGGCCCTCACGATCAGTGACTCGTCGTTCTGAGCGGACGATTCTTCTCCATCCGCAGACACACCATCTGACTGCCACGCGGACACCACAGTCACGTGAACTGTCCCAATCTGGGTCACCGATCCAGTGTGTCCGACCGACACCGGGATGCCCCTGGACTCCGCCAGTCCGAGAACTGCCGACCCGTCACCCCCAGACACGGGAACCAACAACGACCCTACGGCGAACGACCCGACTACTTCGGGAAATGCTCCTGCGTGGTCGGCATGAAAGTGAGTCAGTACGAGCAGAGGAATCTGACGGATACCCAGTTGGTTCAGACAATTGACCACGGAGGACCCGGCTGGACCAACATCTAGAACAATTGCTTGATGCTCCCCTACTCGCACAGCGGTAGCGTCACCCTGCCCGACATCACAGGCGGCCACTCCCCACGATTGGCCCGGCCACCCAGGTTGGAAGGGGGCGACCAGCATGGCCGCGACAAGCACGGAACTCGCCGTGATCACAAGCCAAGCACGGCTGAGGATTCTGGGCATGATCCACGCCAGCACGACGCACACAATCACCACGACTCCCAGACCGACAGGTGTGGTTGGCCAGGGGTGAGAGGCACCAGGCAGGCTGGCCAGTTGATGCCCAACGATCACAATGGGCTCGGCACACCATCCAGCCACATAGCCCGCCCATGAAGCGATTGTTGGGCTGACAGGGGAAATAAGGGCAGCTACGAGTCCGATGACCGTGGCCGGAGCAACCCATGGTCCGGCAGCGGCATTGGCGGCCAGACCAGACACACTGACAGCTCCCGACAGCGCGCAGATGACAGGCTGAGTCGCCACCTGGGCTGCCACCGGTATCGCCATGGCCTCCGCGACCCACTCGGGAAGCCACCGACCGAGCGTCATCGTCCACCGTCTCCCCCAGACAATGATGCCCAAACAGGCGAGTACCGACAAGATGAACCCAACCGAACGGCTCATCCACGGATCGATCCAGCAGAGGCCCATGACAGCCACACAGATGCCTGAGATCCCCGAACCGGGTCCTGACCCTCGCCCCACGGCGACCAGTGAGACGAGTCCCATGGCCGCAGCCCTGAGGACGCTGGGCTCGGAATGGCACAGGACGACGAAGAACCCCACACCAATCAACGACACCAATGTCAGCCACCGTCCCCGCACTCCGCACAAGCGCGAAACAACGGACAGAAAAGACAACAAGATCGCCAAATTAGCTCCGGACACTGCTGTCAGGTGAGTCAATCCGGTCGTCTTGAAATCAGCAGTCAGACTTTGTGGCATGGCTGACGTGTCGCCAACCACCAAACCAGGCACCAATGCAGCCTGCTCGGCTGGGCTGTGCCGCATGGCACCGCTCAATCCTGCCCGCATGGATTCAATGAGACCTTGCCAGGCCGGCGGGCCGCGGACACCATGGGACTCGCTCACCGGAGACAATGCCGCCGCCGTCCCGTCCCCCATGTCCGACGGACTCAGACGTACCGTCACAGCAACCACGGAACCAGCCGGATAGGACAGCCATTGTTCAGCGTACTTACTAGAGGCGAGTACGACGACCGGCAGTCGCATCCTGAATGTCCCGTCAGAAAAGGTCCCTTTCTGACATGTCGCGTCAACCACAGCCATGCCCCAGGTCGGTGACAGTCGCGATGTTTGAACCACGACTTCCACCTCGGCAACGGAGCGGCTGGCAGCAGCTTGGGCGAGCGGTCCGTGCTCCAGGCTCGTCACTCTCAAACCACCAACCAGTCCACAGGATCCCACCATCAGTGCCACCGCGAAAACGAGAAGGACAGGTGGGTTCGACCACGCACCGCGCTTGCGCATCCACACCAAGATCGTGGCAGCCAAGCACCCGATCCCGCACGCTGCTGACACAGCCCATATTCCCCATGTCCACCCTGTGACCAGCCACATTCCAGCCCACACTGTCAAGGCGGGAGCCACCAATCTCAGATCAGGCCTGGACAACCGGATATCCTGTGCCCCACCGGTCTGATCCCTCGCCGGGGTGACGAGAATGGACTGGTCCCCCGCCACCACACGATTCCATGCACAGTAGAGTTGGGACAATTTCCCTTTCCCGAGCAGCCGACTCAGCAGGAGGTCTCGCATGTCACGTCGCTCATCTGTGGCCATATCTTCCCTCACACACTCACAAACGGCTGAATCTGTGCGAAAGTCTTGGGGCCAATACCATCGACCTCTTGGAGCTGACTCACCGAAGTGAATTGCCCATTCTTGGTGCGCCACGCCAGAATGGCGTTGGCTGTCACAGGTCCGACTCCTGGCAAGGAGTCCAGTTGCTCAACAGTGGCGTGGTTGAGGTTGACGGTCGAGGCTGTCGATGTCGGCGCACTGCCATTGGCTGTCGATTCTCCGCCTGTTCCCTGACGGACCTGACCCAGCGGTTCTGCCACCGTGCCAATGACCACCTGGCAGCCATCCACGAGCATGGCAGCAAGGTTGAGGTCTTGCGGATCGGCATCCAGGACAAACCCACCGGCAGCCTCAATGGCATCGATCACCCGTGCTCCTTGGGGGACGCTGACCACCCCTGGCTTCTCGACTGCTCCAAGAACATGCACCATCCAAGGTGGCGACACACTCGGACTCGGCTCAGTCACCGGTTGCGACCAACTCGGAGTGGACACTGGCTCCTCAATGGAGACGCTCCGGGCCCTCATCACGGTCCAGGTGGCGATGATCACGGCCACCAAGGCGAGGGCGGAGAGCACTTTCACATGTTCGACCGAGAATCGACGGATTCGGCTAGACAGCGCGACGAGTTGCGATCTGGAACTTGTGGCTTGTCTGGCATCATCGGTGGTCTGATCCGTAGTCGAGTCAGATGCTGTCCCAGGTGTGGAGTCAGGCAGGTCGGGTGAAGCCACAGCCGGGAAGAGCCGACCAAGTCGTTCCAGATAGCCCTCAGCAGCCTCTTCTTTTGGTTTCACACCACAACCATGATGCCCCTCAGGTGCTTCTTGTCAGGGCCAGTCGAACCTGTGGATAAGTCATCCCAACCCATTCTGCTTGTGGACACAGTTGCACTGTCCGCCAGCTTCACCCTGATCCACCGCTTCATAGCTGCTGCGCGACTCTGGGCCGGCACGTCCTCAGTCAGGCCGCAGGCACAATGGACACCATCTTGGGAGCCCGGACGATGACCTTGGCTACAATCCTTCCGGCAAGGTAGCGACCCACATTCTCATCGGCAAGAGCTAGCTTCTCGGCTTCAGCATCGCTGATATCGGCCGGCACCTCAATCTTGGCCCGCACCTTGCCTTGAACCTGAACTGCCATCGTCACGACCTGAGCGGCCGCCAGGTCAGGATCCACCTCAGGCCACGAGGTTTCGGCGACAGATGGGGTATGTCCGAGCGCCTGCCACATCTCCTCAGCCACATAGGGGGCGAAGAGGGACAGTGCGACAGCCGTGAACTCGGCTGCCTCCCGTACTGCGGGATCCGCCCCTGAGGGACCAGCATCGATGGCTTTACGCGTCGCGTTGACCAACTCCATCAAGCGGGCGACACACACGTTGAAACGACGGATATCGAGCAATTCGGTGATGTCATTGAGAATCCGGTGAGTGACGCGCCGCAGGCTGACATCACCAGTCGCTGGATCACTGCCGACCGGACTGCTGACATCCTTGGCAACACGCCAGGCGCGCTGAAGGAACCTCAAAGTCGCTGAGGGCGAAACATCCGCCCAGTCGATGTCATCCTCCGGAGGTCCGGCGAACACCACTGTGGTACGGATCGCGTCGACACCGTACTGATCGATCTGAGCGCCGAGGTCGACCCCGTTGCCGAGCGACTTCGACATGGCCTTGCCCCGGTTGATGACCTGCCCCTGGTTCATCAACCGTGTGAACGGCTCGGTGAAATCGACCAAATGAAGATCGAACAGCACTTTTGTGAAGAAGCGGGAGTACAACAAATGCAGGATGGCATGCTCCACTCCCCCGACGTATTGGTCAACAGGCATCCACCTGGTCACATCGTCGTGTTCGAACGCCTTGTTGGTGTCGCCGGGAGAACAGTAGCGGAAGAAGTACCACGAGGAGTCGACAAAAGTGTCCATCGTGTCGGCGTCTCTGGTGGCCAGCCCGCCGCAGCGTGGACAGGTCGTATTGACCCAGTCCTTGGCACTGGCAAGGGGAGAGATACCTTTCGGGGCAAGGGCTGCGCCACGAAGGTCCGGCAATTCAACCGGCAGTTGGTCTTCCGGGACTGGCACTTCGCCGTCGACCGGGCAGTGGATGATCGGGATCGGACAACCCCAGAACCGTTGTCGGGACAGCAACCAGTCGCGAAGGCGGTACGTGACGGCAGAGCGACCTGTCCCGTCCCGCTCTAACTTCTCACAGATGGCGGCAATCCCGGACTTCTTGTCGCGCAGACCATTCAGCTCTGAGGAGTTGACGTATGTCCCGTCACCAGCCGTCGCGACGCCAGACTGCGTCGGATCGTCCTCACCGGTGTCGATGACCATCCGGACCTGCAGTCCGTGGGCTCTGGCGAAATCGAGGTCGCGCTGGTCATGGGCGGGCACCGCCATGATGGCGCCGGTTCCGTACTCGCTCAACACATAGTCCGCAGTCCAGATTGGGATCCTCTCCCCGGTCAGAGGATTGATCGCGTACCGTCCCAGGAAGACTCCGGTCTTCTCCCGCTCGGTTGATTGTCGTTCGATCTCGGTGGCCTGTTTGGTCCGTTCGAGGTACGCCTCAAAGTCAGTCAGGCAATCCGGGGTGACAAGTTCAGCGGCCAAGTCCGACTCAGGGGCGACCACCATGAACATTGCCCCATACAAAGTATCCGGTCTGGTGGTGAACACCGTTATCACCGTGGACTGGCCCTCGACGGGGAAATCCACATACGCCCCCTGGGAGCGACCGATCCAGTTGCGCTGCATGGCCAGCACCCGGTCGGGCCACTTGCCTTCCAACTGAGCCATGTCGTCCAACAGACGTTCGGCATACTCGGTGATCTTGAAGTACCATTGCGTGAGCTGACGCTTGGTCACGACCGAATGGCATCGTTCACACAATCCCTGGACGACCTGCTCATTGGCCAGGACGGTCATGCACGACGGACACCAGTTGACGTAACTGGCCTTGCGGTAAGCCAGCCCCTTCTCATAGAACTTCAGGAACAGCCACTGGGTCCATCGATAGTACTCGGCGTCAGAAGTGTGCAAGCGTCTGGACCAATCGACCGACAGCCCATAACGCCGAAACGACCTGGCCTGTGTCTCAATGTTGGCGTACGTCCACTGAGCTGGATGGGTCCCATGAGCAATGGCGGCATTCTCCGCTGGCAAGCCGAAAGAATCCCAGCCGAGGGGATGGAGGACATCGTAACCCCGCAGTTTCCAGAACCGCGCCACCACATCGCCCATGACGAAGGCCTCAGCATGGCCCATGTGGAGGTCACCTGATGGATAGGGAAACATGTCGAGGACATACCGGCGTTGCTTGGTGCCGTCATCGAGCGGACGGAACGTCTCGTGGTCGGCCCAATAGGCCTGCCACTTCTCCTGAGCCTCACGCGCGTCGTATTCGGCGGGAGCGGTTGGTTCGCTCACGTCCTCTCCTTCCATCACCACCGGCAGTCGTCAGATCTCCAGCCGGGTCGCACGCACTGATGACCATCGCGACAGACTGCCCCATCGGCTGATGACCTGCGTACCCTGCGGGAGAGTCTACTGCCCCGCACCGAACGGGGGCGGTCGTGACCGCCAGGCACAGCCTGAGGACCAGGTCCAATGGTCAGCGTCTGCCCCGCAGACATTCAGGCTCACCTTCATGGTTTCATCTGGGCCCATGTTGACGGAGGAACACCACAGCGCGCGATCCGGCTCAACATGCGAACCAACGGATACTCGCTGTCGGCTTGTTCAGCTTCCTCCAAACAGACATTCATCAATACCCCTTCGCCAGCGATCCAGGCAAACATTCCTGTGACAGCCAAGACCACAGTACGTATCCCCTGAGGGGTGCGGCTGACGACCTCCTTCCAGAAATGGAGATACTGACGAGCCTTGGACGCCGAAAGCACCTTCCACACCTCGTGCCGGGCTTCGTCCAACGACATGGCCACAGCGGCGGTCAAGTAATCCCGGTCCGACAGGGCTGTGCCGTCATGCCACGAACTCATCAGGGCCACGACAGTCAAGCCTGCCTCAACCGGATCATCTTCCTTCACCTGATCGAGTGCGTCGACGAGGGCGCGCAGCATGTCATCCTCGCGTTGCCCCATCGGAGCCGCGATGGACGCAGCCAGGTCCGATCGGCTCGCCGCGACCGGCCCACACGTGAGGCGGCGCGACAACCCGGTGTCCCGCAGAACCAGCCTGCCCGGCCCGTGGATGTCGTCATCGATCATCCACCACCGGTCATGATCCACGACCACAGCACCGAGAACCTGTGCGTCAAGCCTCGCCTGAAGTGCTCGAACCGCTGCAGAAGCTGTCTGGCGATCGGAGTACCCAGCGACAAAGACCTGTATCTGTGGCAAGCGACTCCCCTGCCAGTCATGAGTCACAGTACGCACGAACCGGTCGTACTCCTCAGGTCTGTCACTCAATGCGATATCGCAGCGTGCGGTCAAGGACACAGACCTCCGCGTGACGACGACCACCACGAGAGAATCACTGGGATGGAAACCAAGCAAACAGGGTATTGCCTCCACAAACTCTTCGGGGGAGGAGATCGTCGGGACGGATTCACGGTGTCTGGTGCTCATGCCGACACCCTGGCATCGAAGGAGTGGACACTGAGAACGCGCAGCCGATCTGTGGATAACTTCTGACCTGTATTTCTGGTTGTGGACGACCGACAAACCCAGGGCTGAGGAGACCATCAACGGGCTGACTTGTGCCTCCTGCCCCACTGCGGGCGAAAAATCCCGTATCCTGGATGGTGATGTCACCTGCGCCCAACGATCCTGCCCCCCGGCGGTCCTTCCCAGGACACCAGACGAGTACCTCTGGTCCGCCTCGTCGTGCATTCACGCCCGAAGAAACTCAACCCATCCTGTCGGGATACACCTATCAGCCCCGCGAACCAGGCCAGACGGTCCAGCCTCCCCCTCTCAGCCCGACGGCTTCCGCACCTCTGGCCCCACTCGCACCGCCCGCGGACTCCATGGACAACTACAAGCCGAAGAAACGCATCGGCTGGGTCATCGCGATTGTCGTCATCCTGGTCGTCGGCATCACGGCGGGAATCATCATCAGCACGCATCAGTCGCCTGCGTCCTCATCCACACCATCGGCTGCCCGCCCCACGTCGTACCCCACTCCGAGCCGTACTGGAGGACAAGCCTTCGCCGACCCCACAGTGACTGGCTATTGGAGAATCACCAGTACGCAGTGGAGTTCGACTGGGGTGCGTTTGAACGTGGAGATCACCGTCGACACAGGCCTGTTGCGCTACTCCTTCTACGCGTATGCCAACAGCGACTCCACGCGCTTGGACCCGGTGCCCACGTCGGCCAGCGATCTCCTACCTGGATTCGCCGGCCCCGGCGATACAGTCACAGGCACTCTCAGTTTCGAATTGACCCGACAACCGATGACACTCGTGCTAGTCAGCACGAGCCAGCCACAACTATCAGCCCTGGCTGTTGAAGGGTGATCGAGACTTGCGGTACCGTTACCTACGGGACCGTAAGTTACGGTGACAGGAGGCGTCAGGCACTCATGGATTACACGTCTTTTTACCAGCCGGGCGTACCAGCCAAGGTCGATCCCCCGGCCGAATCCCTGGTCGAGATGTATGAGACGGCCGTCGCGCAGTCCAAGAACCGAGTGGCCCTGAATTTCTTTGGTCGTACAACGACCTACTCAGAACTGGGAGACCAGGTGTCCCGTGTCGCCGAGGGGTTGCACCGGCTCGGAGTCAACCCAGGCGACAGGGTGGCCATCATCTTGCCTAACTGCCCCCAGCACGTGGTCGCCTTCTACGCCATCCTCCGGCTCGGAGCCATCGTCGTCGAGCACAACCCTTTGTACACCGCCAGGGAATTGCGCCACATGTTCGAGGATCATGCCGCCCGAATCGTCATCGCGTGGGATTCAGCAGTCGAAAAACTTCGCGAACAGCCCCACGACATCCAACTCGACCACATCATCTCAGTCAATCTGCTTCACGAACTGCCCTGGACGAAACGCTTGGCGCTCAGGCTCCCCCTGCCCCAGACGAGAGCCGCACGCAAAAAACTGACGACCAAAGTCAAACACACCCAGACGTGGGAAGACCTTCTCAACCATCATCCGCTGAAGAAAACCTACCCGAAACCCCGCGTCACCGACATCGCCATGATTCAGTACACGTCTGGAACCACAGGGCTGCCCAAGGGAGCCATCCTCACTCACCTGAACCTCCACATCAACGCCCTCCAGGGAGCAGCCTGGATGCCCCAGGTGCTCACGGGCAAAGAGGTGTTCTACGCCATCCTCCCGTTCTTCCACGCTTTCGGCACAACAATGTTCCTGGTTTTTGGCCTCTTGAAGCAGGCCCGCATCCACATCTTCCCGACCTTCGACCTTGCCCTCGTCCTCGCCGCCGCGAAAAAAGACCCACCCACCGTGGTGTGCGCCGTACCTCCGATCTTCGAGGCGATCGCCCTGGGAGCCAAGAAACGACGGATCTCCTTGAAATCGGCCAAGATATCCTTCTCTGGGGCCATGAGCCTGCCAACGAGCACCATCGACTTGTGGGAGTCCATCGCAGGCGGCCCTCTGGTCGAGGGGTACGGGATGACAGAATGCTCCCCGGTCGCCCTCGGAAACCCATTCTTCACCACCCGACGTCCCGGCTCGGTCGGAATCCCCTTTCCCTCGACTGAAATCAAAGTCGTGGACCCGGACAATCCCTCCATCGAGGTGAAACGAGGCGAGCGTGGAGAGTTGCTGGTACGCGGCCCGCAGGTCTTCCAGGGTTACTGGAACAACCCCGAAGAGACCGAGAAAACGCTCCTGCCCGATGGCTGGATCGCCAGTGGCGACATCGTCACCCAGGATGAGGATGGTTTCACCACCATTGTTGACCGCAAGAAGGAGTTGATCATCACCTCAGGGTTCAACGTCGCCCCCACGGAAGTCGAACTCATCCTGAAGTCCTACCCCGCGATCGCTGACGCCGCTGTCGTCGGACTGCCCAACCGTCACTCAGGCGAGGAAGTCGTTGCCGCGATCCAGCTTCAGCCTGGGCATACCATGAACGATGATGACGTGCGTACCTTCTGCCGCGCCCGACTGGCCGCCTACAAGGTTCCCCGCAAATTGTTCATCGTCGAGACCCTGCCGAAGTCCCTGTTGGGGAAGGTCTTACGCGCCCAAGTACGCCAGGATTTGCTCAGCAAGGCCTAATCCCGGATGCACCGACCACCCTCCGAACGCCGCTTCAGGGCAGTTGCAAATCGATGGCAAAGAGGTTTGGCGTGCCAAGGCCAATGACGAGGACTGCTCCGGAAACCATGGAACTAGGCACTTGATAGATCAACGCGCCTTGTACTGTTTCGTCGACCTTCAGGGTTGGCAACCACAACGGGTCGTCGCTGCCATCAGGCATGGTATAGAACATTTCCGCTGACGTGTCTGTGAAGTATTGGGCTCCATCTGTCGTTAACAGACAAATATCGGTGTCAATATCGTGGACGTACTGTTGGCTTCGCAAGGTGACCGACATTGGCACCACCACAAAAGTCATACCACTGTCCGGAGTATAGAACCCGCCGACCTTGGTGAGGGTCTGACCTTTGTCCGTCACGGTGTAGTCCATCACAGTGGTGGAACCTTGGGTCATCGAGATGGTGTCCCCAATGCGGCCTGTGTCGGTGGGAGTGAGAGTTGTTCCCGGTGCGGTCGTCGCTTTGGATGTCGGCGCCTGGGTAGGTGCACCAGTCGGCCTGGGGCTGTACGTCGGGATCGGTGGACGGCTGTTGGTCGACGTGGTCGTCGGCGATGGGGTGGAATGAGGCCGAGACATGGCCCACCCCACACCAACGACGATCAAGGCAAGAATCACCACACCGACAATGATCCCTATAACTAAGCCAGGTCCCTTGCGCTTAGGCGGCACAGGAGGAACCCCTTGTCCCCAGCCAGGTTGTCCATAGCCAGGTTGCGGAGTATAGGGCTGTTGGCCATACCCATACGGCTGTTGCGGACCAGCGGAATAGGGCGTTGCGCCGTACTGCTGGTCATATCCCGTGCCTCCTGGAGCACCAGGGTACTGCTGACCAGCGGGCGGATACTGGGAAGGCCCAGGCGCGTACGGCTGGCCACTCATGTCATACGACTGTCCGGCCTTCTGGTACGGTTGGCCATCGCTCGAAGATGCCGGATTCGCCCCGAGAATCTGCTGACCCTGCTGAGCCCAGGGTTGGTTCTGCTGCGATGTCTGATAGTCCATTCCTGTTCCGGGGTACCCCTGCCCATCAGGGGCGTACGGTGCTCCCGTGATCGGGGAGGGTTGTCCATACTCGCCCGACGGCACTGTTCCCGGCTGCGTTGTGCCCGGCTGCGCTGTGCCTGGCTGCTCGGCTCCAGATGGCCCAGGATAGTGATACCCCAGACCCGATTGCCCTGACGCCGGAGCTTGTTCAGGCTGACTGGGGTCCAGACTCGCGGCCTGCGACGACGGGCTCACGGCCCACGAGCTTGAATACCCCTGCTCTGAAGCAGGGTATCCCTGTGGTTGAGCGGGATATCCCTGGATCGGTGCCGCGGGCTGTGTCGAGGGAGCTGACGGACCCTCAGGCACGAACCCGGACTGGTCCCCAGCAGCTTGATCTGGTTGCGCCACAGGCACGGACGGCCCCACAACCGAGGACCCGCTCGGCCCGCCCCACGGCGATGGCGGCCCAGGGGGCAATGGCTGATCTGCGGGCATGCCGCCACCAGGCGGAGGCGTCACCGCTGCTGAACTGTTCGATGCGTCCCCAGAAGCATCGTAAGGTTGTGGCACTTGAGGTTCTCCTGGAACCTGTGAAGGCCCAAAACTCTGATTCGTGTTATCCGACATGACTCATCCTTGTTCGGCCTGAATCCCCCGATAACGTGCCAGCGAACCGGACTGTGCAGCTACGATGGCTCAGCGGTCGGTCCGTCAACAGGCTTGTGGCCCGTCGAACACCAACCGATGTGCCACCGTCCCCATCTAGAAAGCGCAGGAAGCGTGAATCGGCGGATTCAGGTTATGTCCTGGCCACAATGGTAGCGCGTCACGACACACACAGTGCCACACAAGGTCACGTCGGGAATGGCGTCTGGGTTCCGGTGAGCGTCTCGTGGGGTGTCCACAGCGGACGACACCGATCCCGGGCACGCCCGAATGCACCGATTGCTGGCGTCGCGAGCGACACTGTGGGGGTGCGATGGGTCGGCGGGTGGCGTGAAGGCAGACTGGATGTCTGTTGAGCGACGCCCGACGAGCCAGCGTACCTCCACAGGGTCGCGCAGCAGCCATGAATCGGTGCATTCGGGGCATGCCCGAAGCCACCGTGATCATTGATTCTCCGCAACCCAGGAACGTGTGAAGCCTGGTTAACCGGGCCGGCCGACGGGTTGGGGGGGGAAAGCCCGTCGGCCGACCCTCATGATCCGAAGGGCCTTACGACTCAGAGTGGGGTTCTGAGTTGCCCTTTCGCGTACGACCTGGAGACCGTAGGCCCCTCCAATGATGGATCTCTCACGGGAGTCGATGAAGAAAATCTATCAGACACAATCGATTGAGTCAATCGTTTTTTCAGGGATCCACTGAGTCGCTGGAGCACGCACGGTAAACTCTGTTGCGACCGCATTCACAGCACTAGGGGGTATGATGCCCACTCGCATCAACCAACGCCCAACCCAGCGTCAGATTGCCGCCCAAGTCGGGGTCAGCGTGACAACAGTGTCACGCATTCTGAACCCCGACGAAAGCCATCCTGAACGTTGGGCGTCCCCAGAGACGGTCGCGGCAATCCAGCAGGCAGCAGCCCAATTGGGTTATCGTCACAATGCCCTCGCAGTGTCCCTTCGTACCTCGCGATCGCAGACCGTCGGAGTTTTACTACCAGTCGTTGGTGATTTCGTCACAGCTTCCATCTACTCAGGGATCGACGATGTGGCCCGCGAGCACGGAATGACGGCCTTGACCGCATCAACCCTCGATGAACCGGTCTTGCGTGCGGAACGAACCTTCTCCTTGCTCGATCACTTGGTGGACGGCATCATTTTCGCGGATGCCCACCTGGACGAAGATTTCCTCGACAGCGTCGCGACACAGGCAGTCCCTTTCACGTTGGTGCACCGCCGCCATCCCGACCACGTCTGCGTCACGGCCGATGACGTGGCCGCAGGGCGATTGGCTGCCCAGCACTTCATCGATCTGGGCAGGCGGCGTATGGCCGTCATCTCGGGTCCTCGGTTCATGTCCACTGGAGTCGACCGCGCACAAGGGTTCGTCGATGCGATCGTGGAGGCTGGACTGCCCGCACCCACTGTCTTCGATTCCGCCCTGAACGTCAAATCCGGGGGTGACGCTACGCGGGCCATGCTAGCCTCATCTCACTTCCCCGACGCCATCTTTGCTGTGCATGACGGAGCTGCATTGGGCGTGCTGAGTGTCCTGCGCCACGAAGGCCTGAGCGTCCCAGATGACGTGGCTGTTATTGGTTTCTACGACACCCCCATGTCCTCAGCCATGGAGTTGACATCTATAAATGTGGATTTAAATAACATGGGCCGCCGCGCGCTTGAGCTACTGCTGGCCCGTCTGTCCGATCAGCAGATCGAGTCCGAAGTCTGCCCCGTCACTTTGACTGTACGACGCTCCACAGACCCGAGTCTGCCCCCGGGTGGACACGGCCCCACCGCCGAACCGCTCACAAGTACAGTCCAGCGTGCTCCTCATCCAGCCGAGTCGTCGCCACAGCATGTAAATCCCGCTCCCTGAGCAGGATAAAGACTTCAGCCTTCAACTCCACCTCAGCAACTTCCTCCGGGTCGAACAGGACTCGATCCCCCACTTTCACCGACCGCACATTGGGCCCCACGGCCACGACACTCGCCCAGGCCAATCGGTGCCCCATCTTGACTGTGGCCGGAATCAGAATGCCTCCACCTGATTTTCGCTCGCCCTCAATTTCCGATGAGACGAGGATCCGGTCGTGCAACATGTGGATGGGCAGGGGCTCTCCTGTGGTCTTCTTCGTCACTGCGCCTGATCATTTCTTCTTGGCAAGGACGATCGCAGCCACGAACACCACGGTGGCCGCACCAGCAATGGCGACAGGGGTGACCCTCCATCCGGCTTCATCTTTGAAGATTCGCTTGACCTGACCGTACGTCTTCCGAACACGCCTGATACCGTCTTCCAGCAACTGGTTCGCCTGCCTCTTGGTCTCCTCCACAGTACGGTGAACAACAACTCGCGGGTGCACCTCGGTGATCAACTCGGAAATATTGTCGGCCAATCGCTGCCGGACTAGTGCCAAGTCACGCTCAATGTCGTCGGGCGTTCGCTCATCTGCCATCAGGTCTCCTTCACAGCCAGCAGCACAATCCTACCGCGCGAGATGACCACGCCGGATGAGAACTCGTGGGCCGCCGAGTAGGATCGTACCATGGTTGAACTTGTGAAAGATGACGCAGCGCCCGACTTCCGGCTCCAGGATTCTTCCGGCGCCTGGACATCCCTGAAGGACTACGCCGGTCGCAAACTGATCCTCTATTTTTACCCCGCCGCTCTGACGCCGGGATGCACCGTTGAGGCGATCGATTTCACCCAAGCAGCCCCCGCCTTCAACGAGGCCGGTTACGCCATCGTGGGCGTCTCGCCGGACAAACCGGAAAAGCTGGAAAGGTTCATCACCAAACATGACCTGTCGATCACACTTCTGTCCGACCCAGAGCGAGCAACACTGAACGCCTATGGTGCTTGGGGAGAACGTTCCCTCTGGGGCAAGGTGGTCACCGGTGTCATCCGTTCCACATTCGTCATTGACGTCACACCCCAGGGCACCGGCTCCATCCTCGAAGCCCAGTACGGCGTACGAGCCACCGGCCACGTCAACCGCCTCCGCACAACCCTGGGCGTGTGAATCTCCCGCCACCACATTGCAAGTGCACCTGCGCGCGGTCAAAGTCTGTTGCCCTGTTCATCCCCGCTCATCACCGACGAGTACACACGTCCGCTGGATCCCCTGATGTTACCGTGAAAGTCCGTTACCCTACTCATCCCCGTTCATCACCCCACCGTCGCCAGGCTCGACCACCCACGGAGTCGAGGTCCAGTGCTGCGTCATCCCACCTGCCGCCCGTTGTCCAAGAATCTGGTCGGAGCAGCGCAGCGCGCCGGATTGCTGTTCTCAAACCACATCAACCATCATCCCGGACATGACTGCGGCCTTCTTGCTGGACCACTCCTCCCGGCGGCCAATCCACCGGCAACTCTCAATCCTTGACGGTGAGGCCCCACCCACCCAACCAGCTCACAAGCCAGCACAAGCACACCGAAACGTCTGCCCCAGAGTGTCTAGGAGGTCAGACCAACCTCCAATTCAACGGCTTCGGGCGTCTGGTAGATAGCGAAATAGAAAGGATCAATGCCGCACTGTCCGTGATCAGGAGAAGCTGGTTGTCAACTATGGGCGCGGTGGCGTTGGTGCACTGCTTTCCTGTCCCGTAGCACGCGGAATCTGTCCGCCAGCCGGGCCGCCGGTGACCGAATCAAGTATCGGTATGATGGGCTCTGGAAAGGTTACGAATGGATGCGATCCTGCGGCATATCACCCCAAGCACCGTGCTCACCCTGGCTGATCAGGTTGATTATCAACCAGGCCAGATCGCCAGCATGACACTAGTACAAAACCAGGCGGTCAGTTTCACCCTGTTCGCCTTCGACAAGGACGAAGAGATCAGCACACACGAAGCCAACGGTGACGCACTGGTGACGGTTCTCGATGGGGTTGGGCGCGTCATCCTTGACGGAGTATCGCATGAGTTGCGAGCCGGGCAGTCAATTGTGATGCCGGCCCACACACCGCATTCTGTCTCCGGCATTGAGCAGTTCAAGATGTCTCTGCTAGTGATATCACCGGCAGTTTGACCCTGACACTGTGTCAGCCGATGACATTGATCCTAGAAGCGACTATGTGTCGGACATCGGTGATTCTTCTCACGCCTTCCGTTGCGGAGCGTACAGATGCCGTGTCACGACGACCAGCGAGGCCTGTTGACTCCCGCTAACGTCGACCCGCTCAATGATGTCCGTGAGTAGAAGCCCGGATCAGTGTCCCACAGCCGCCCGGAAAAGGATGCTGAGCGATGACGAATATGATATTAATCAAACTGCCGGGCTCCTGCGGGCCAACAAAACAAGCAAGTACCGGAGAAGAGACTTGAACTCTCACCCCTCAAGGGACAGGAACCTAAATCCTGCGTGTCTACCAATTCCACCACTCCGGCTGGCTGAACCAGTGTATCAAGCAGACCGCCGGACAACGCACCCCGAGAGGACACGGTCCGAAGGCACCTCAACCGTCTGTATCCACCAGAGTTATCACACCGACTCACCAATCGTGGCCCCATATTCACTGACGAAATGTAAAGTCTCGCCATTTTGTAGACGAAGAAATGGCCCAGTTTTCGAGCGCCACCGACACCTGGCTGTTCCGGCCAATCTTCGGTGCCCCTCGTCATGCCAGTCACCACCCCACCGGTGTGACAAGCACCAGTCCCTCCCACCACATCACAGATCCAGGTCTCGCCACAACTCTCTCATGTCATTCTCAAAGAGCCGAAAACGGCTACACTGGTCCATGCCCCTATAGCTCAGCGGCAGAGCTGCGGACTTTTAATCCGTAGGTCGCGGGTTCGAATCCCGCTGGGGGCACAAGAAATCCCTAGAAAACCCACATTCCTATCACCGGGCAATGCAGCCTATTATCAGGCGTGTGGCTAACCGAT
>WREX01000011.1 GCA_009779115.1 Propionibacteriaceae bacterium | reverse complement strand
CGTGCTCTATGTGCTGGAGGCCAACCCGCGCGCCTCGCGGACCGTACCCTTCGTCTCGAAGGCCACCAACGTCCAACTGGCCAAAGCCGCCGCCCTGATCATGATGGGCGCGACCATCCGCCAGCTGCGCGACGAAGGAAAGCTGAACCCAACCCATGACGGTTCCTCCGCCGAGCCCACCGCCCCGATCGCGGTCAAAGAGGCCGTCATGCCCTTCAACCGTTTCCACACCACGGAAGGCCATTCCGTCGACACCCTGCTCGGCCCGGAGATGCGCTCGACCGGCGAGGTCATGGGCCTGGACGCGCAGTTCGGCATCGCCTTCGCCAAGAGCCAGGCGGGGTCTTACGGTTCCCTTCCCAGCTCGGGCACAGTGTTCGTCTCGGTCGCCAACTCTGACAAGCGGCATGCGATCCTGCCAGTCCAGATGCTGGCGGACATGGGCTTTACGATTCTGGCGACCACAGGCACGGCCCAGGTGCTCAGGCGCAACGGGATCGACGCTATCACGGTGCGCAAGCGCTCGGAGGGCGCTGGTCCTGACGGAGAGGTGACCGTGGTCGACCTGGTCCTCAACCATGAGGTCGACCTGGTCATCAATACTCCCTACTCGGGGTCGACTTCCGGGTCGACACGCCGCGACGGCTACGGCATTCGCTCGGCGGCGGTGATGGCCGACATCCCGTGCGTGACGACGATCCAGGGCCTGATCGCAGTCGTCCAGGGGATCGCGGCCGTCCGCAAGGGGCAGGTCACCGTACGTTCGCTGCAGGCGTGGGGACCGCTGATGAGGCCCGGGCGATGAGACCGGCCCTGCTGGTCAGGGGCTATCAGGGCGTGGTGCGCCCAGTACTCTTCCGCGCGTACGGTGGCGACCCCGAACGGGTCCACGAAGTGATGATCGACTGGTTGGGCCGCCTGGCCGGCACGCCGGTCGCCGCCCTGGCCAGCTGGGCGATCACCCGCCCGCACGATCCTGTGGTTGTCGCCGGAATCCGCTTCCCGGGCCGAGTCGGCCTGGCCGCCGGCTTGGACAAGGACGCGGTGGCGGCCCGCATCTGGGCATCCCTGGGTTTCTCCTTCGCCGAGTTGGGCACGGTGACTGCTCAGGCGCAGCCGGGCAATCCTCGGCCACGGGTCTTCCGCCTGACGCACTCGCACGCGCTGATCAACCGTATGGGTTTCAATAATCACGGCGCCGAAGCCCTGGCCCGCCGCCTCGAATCCTGGGGGGTCCGGCGCGGCCAGAACACCCTGGGCCTTCCCCTGGGGATCAGCATCGGGAAGACCAAGATCGTGGATCTCGACCAGGCGGTGGACGATTACCTCGCCTCGCTGCAGGCCGTGTCCGGGTACGCGGACTATGTGGCCGTCAATGTGTCCAGCCCGAACACCCCTGGTTTGCGCGACCTTCAAGCCAAGGGTGCGATCCATGATCTCGTCTCGGCCCTGGTGGCCCGCGCGACTGACCTGGGCAAAGTCCCGGTTTTCGTCAAGATGGCCCCCGACCTGAGTGACGAAGGCGTGGACGACCTGCTGGAAGCCGCGGTCAGCGCCGGGGCATCGGGTCTGATCGCCACCAACACCAGCCTGGCCCGTCAAGGGATTGCCCGGCGCGACCAGGGCTATGCCCGCCAGGCCGGGGGACTCTCGGGGGCGCCGCTGGCCCGGCGTTCGCGCGCGGTGGTGGGCAGGGCCGTGGGTAGTGGGCTTCCGGTCATCGCATCGGGTGGGATCATGACGGTGGCCGACGCCTGGGCCATGATGGATCTGGGTGCTGTGGCCGTCCAGGTCTACACAGGATTCATTTATTCCGGCCCCGGCCTGGTGGCTGGGATCAACGCCTGCCGGACCGGGCCCTCAGGAGGTGTGTCATGACGTACTTTTCCCGTCTTTCGGCCAGGGTTGCCGAGGTCGGATCCCTGTGTGTGGGCATCGACCCTCATCCGGGAGTCCTGGACGCGTGGGCAGTGGGCCAGGATCTGGCAGGGGTTGAGAAGGTCGCCCTGGGAACAGTCGACGCGCTGGCCGACAAGGTGGCGGCGTTCAAGCCCCAGTCGGCCTTTTTCGAGCAATGGGGCTCGGGTGGCATCGCCGTCTTGGAGAAGTGTGTGAACGCCGCCCGCCAGGCTGGAGCCCTGGTCATCCTGGATGTCAAACGCGGCGACATCGGCTCGACCATGGACGCGTACGCACGTGCTTATCTCGGGGACGGTCCGATGGGCGTAGATGCTATCACATTGAGTCCGTACCTCGGATTCGACGCCCTGCGACCGGCTCTTGACCTGGCCGAAGCCAACGGCCGCGGGGTCTACGTTCTGGCCCGTACCTCCAACCCTGAGGGCGCCGATATCCAGTTGGGCCACACGGCTTCAGGAAGCGGGGTGGCCCAAAGTCTGGTGGACCAGGCTGCCCGGCGAAACCAGCTCAGCGGGGACAACGCCGTCGGCCTGGTCATCGGAGGCACCCACGCGAGCCTAGGAGTCGATCTGAGCGGGTTTCAGGCCTGCGTCCTGGTGCCCGGGATCGGCGCCCAGGGTGGGACTATGGCAGGTGTGGAGACCCTCTTCGCTGGCACAGCGGCACTGATCCTTCCCTCTGTCAGCCGGGAGATCCTGTACGCTGGTTCTAGCGCGGTTAGTCTGCGTGAAGCGGTGGACAAGGTGCTGTGGGCACGCACTATCCACCGCCCATCTCGGTAAATGTGATCGACGGAAAATGATGGTATCGAAGTGATAACCTGATGCTTACGATTTAACCTGAATCGATGATCCAGGGACAGTCAAAATCCACAGATCGCAGGGGCTGTGAATCGGTGGATCCGGGCCTCATCCTAGCCGCGCGGCTGCAGTGATCGATGGACCCGGATAATCCAAAAGTCGAGCTAATTGGATCGTCGGAGAATGGACCAGTTGGTTGAGTGCGGGCGTGACACGTCTCATGTCCGAGGGAGGGTAGGATGAAGCAATATCCTGTCAAAGAAGTGTCGTTGCCTAATGGCGAGACGCTTGCGTACCGGCAGTGTGGTACGGAGAGCCCGACGATCATCCTCCTGCATGGGAACAGGGCGAGTTCGGTACATTGGCAGACGACCATGGAGATTCTTGAGGACGAGTTCACGGTGTACGCCATCGACTCGCGCGGGTGCGGCGATTCGACGTACAACACACCTATCGACACCGTTCACGATTTGGCCGAGGACATAGAAGCGTTCATAGACATCCTGCAGATTCCGCCGTTCAGTCTCGTCGGCTGGTCGACGGGCGGGGCCGTGGCAATGGAAGTGTCGGCGGACAGGCCCGACCTGGTCTTGCAGCTGATCCTCGTGGAGTCAGTGCCTCCCACCGGATACCGGCTGTATGCCGTGGACGATCACGGGACGCCTTTGCTCAATCAGCCCTTAAAAACCAAGGAGGAGATCGCAGCCCACATGAGCCATGTCTCTCCGGTCTTGGGGGCCCTGGCCCAGGGCAACCTCGATTCGCTCCAGGGGGTGTGGGGCGCCTTCGTCAAGACTATTCGCCACACCAGTGATCCCACTGAAGGGCTTTACATGGAAGCCATGCTGAAGCAGCGCAACATGGTGGACGCCAACCACGCGGTGATCAACTTCAACATCTCGTCCAGGCCTTCTCTGGTGGCTCCTGGTTCGCGGCGCATGGACAAGATCATGTGCCCGGTTTCGATCATTCATGGGGCCAAGGACACCTGGATTCCTATCGAATGGGCCTACCAGACCAAAGAACTGTTCGGCGAACGGGCTACGATGGAGGTCTTCCCCAATGGTGGCCACTCGCCCATGGTCGACCTGCCCGATCAATTCATACCGGCGTTATTGAACTCCTTGCACAGACTGTGGGTGAGTTCCGACTGGTTGTGGAACCCCGCCTGAACAGGCAGTGACACGCTGTCAGCCCAGGGCATTCTTGAACGTTTCGAAGGTCGGTACGAGCGCGGACCAGTCCGGTCAAACCATCGGTGGGTCGGTGCGAGCAGGTCCCAGTACGGTTGGTGCTCCGGCTCGTCGTTCAGCGTGCCGACTCCCCATTGCCCACTGATGCTGCTGCCCGTGTCAGTGCGGCATCCAACAACTCTAATTCCTTGTCACCGTGGGCGGCTGAGATGAACCAGGCCTCGAAGGCCGACGGTGGCAGGAGGACTCCCTCGTCGAGCATGGCGTGGAAGAAGCGGGCGAACAAGGCCGTGTCTTGCCGTTGCGCGTCATCATAGGTGAGTACCGGCGCCGAGGCCGGCGACTCGCCCCAGAAAACACTCAGCAAGGAGCCGGCGCGCTGGACCCGGTGAGGAACACTGGCAGCGTTCAACCGCTGGCTGATGACGGCTTCCAGTTGGTTGGCAAAACCGTCCACCGTGGCATAGACCGTATCATCAGCCAGCTTCAGCGTCGCCAGCCCGGCGGCCACGGCCAACGGGTTTCCAGAGAGTGTCCCTGCTTGGTAGACCGGTCCAAGCGGTGCGAGTAAGTCCATGATCCCGGCTGGCCCTGCGAGAGCCGCCAGAGGCAGACCTCCGCCAGTCACTTTTCCGAAGGTGTACAGATCTGGGGTCCACCCTTCCGTACGCCCTTCGAGTCCCCACCATCCTGCTGAGGAAACCCGGAAACCGGTCAGGACCTCGTCGAAAATCATCAGGGCTCCGTGTTCCCTTGTCAGCTCGCGGATAGCGGCGTTGAACCCGGGTAGGGGAGGCACGATGCCCATGTTCGCGGCAGCGGCTTCGGTGACGACGGCCGCGATCGAGGATCCGTGTTGGGCGAAGGCCGCTTTCAGCGCGTCAACGTCGTTGTAGGGCAAGACGAGAGTGTCGTGGGCGGCACCGGCAGTGACTCCGGCGGACCCGGGAAGCCCCGCGGTGGCCACCCCAGACCCTGCTGCTGCCAGAAGTGCGTCGGAGTGGCCATGGTAGCACCCGGCGAACTTGATGATCAGATCTCGGCTCGTGAACCCCCGGGCCAGTCTGACAGCGCCCATCACTGCTTCCGTCCCCGTAGAAGTGAAACGAACTTTGTCAATTCCGCCGACCCGTTTCGTGATGAGTGTCGCCAGCGCGGTCTCTCCCAGGGTGGGTGCCCCGAAGGACAATCCGCGACCGGCGGCCTCCACCACCGCCTGGACCACATCGGGGTGGGCATGGCCCAACAGGGCCGGTCCCCACGAGCCGACGAGATCCACGTACTGGCGATTCTCGATGCTGGTGACGTACGCGGCCTTGGCCTGCTGGATGAAGACGGGCGATCCGCCCACCGAGCCGAACGCCCTCACCGGCGAGGACACTCCGCCGGGCATGACCTGACGGGCCTGATCGAAAACGGTGCTCATTGTTTCTCCTTTAGTGTCGTCGTGAACCGGGGTTGAGTGTGAACGTGTGGTCAGTGATGCCGCGGTGAGGCACGAGGGATGAATCGGGGAGTGGCTCAGGAGCAGTCGCAACAGTCACAGCAATCGCAACATTCCTGGGCCAGTTCCATGGCGGCGTAGGTCAGGACCACATTGGCCCCGGCACGATGAATTGACAAGACCGATTCTCTCAGGGCAGCGGGCCCGTCGATCCAGCCGTTGCGTGCTGCGGCCTGGATCATCGCGTACTCTCCGGAGACCTGGTACGCGGCCACTGGGACCGGGCTGGATGCCGCGATGTCAGCCAGCACGTCCAGGAAGTAACCGGCGGGTTTGACCATGACCATGTCGGCGCCTTCGGCGATGTCGAGGCTGGTCTCCAGCCGTCCCTCGCGCCTGTTGGCAGGATCCATTTGGTAGGACCGCCGGTCGCCGTCGAGGGAACAGGCGACCGCTTCCCGGAAGGGGCCGTAGAAGGCCGACGCGTACTTGGCCGCATACGCCAGGATGGAGATGTTGTCCAGACCGGCGGCGTCGAGCGCGTCGCGGATGGCTGCCACCTGATGGTCCATCATGCCGGAGGGCCCGACCATGTGGGCTCCAGCCCTGGCCTGGGCCACTGCCTGTGCGCCGTAAATCTCTAAAGTCGCATCGTTGTCCACCGACCCGTCGGGTGCGAGGACGCCGCAGTGTCCGTGAGTGGTGAACTCGTCCAGGCAGGTGTCGGCCATAACCACCAAGTCGTCGCCGACCTCCGCTCGTACTGTGGCCAGAGCGCGATTCAAGATCCCGTCCTCGGCCACCGCCTGGCTGCCCGAGGAATCTTTCTTGTCCGTGGCGGGCACACCGAACAGCATCACTCCACCCAATCCAACCTCAGCAGCCTCGGCGGCGGCCCGGGCCAGGGAGTCCAGAGTATGGCGCTTGACTCCGGGCAGCGAGTCCAATTCCACGGGCTGGGTGATGCCCTCTTGGACGAACATGGGCAAGACCAGGCCAGCTGGATTGAGCCGGGTTTCGGCTGTGAGACGGCGCATCGCCGGTGTGGTGCGCAGGCGTCGCGGACGACGGCGTGGATCAATAGTCATAGCGTATTGCCTACCTTCCAGGATGGGAGTGAACCCGGGTGATTGATGAGCCAGGTGACCTGGCCGCAGGTGTGGGAACCCACCGCGACGGCCATCAGGACTCCACTTGGATGCCGAACAGCGTCTCCAGGGCTTGGTGGTATTCGGCCATGCGTCCGATACGGGCCAGTTCGGCTGCGGCCACGCTGGGGTGGTGCAACAGCGCGCTGCTGACCCGGTGCAAGGACCATTCCACCGCGGCGGCGACTTCTTCGGGATAGATCGAGCGGGCACGGGCCAGTTCGGCGTCGATGATGTCGGTGACATAGCTGCGCATGGCGGTGATCGCAGGGGCAGCGCCACGGCCCAGTTCGTCCTGGAGCAGGGCGGCTACGCTGGACATCACCAGAGCCTCAGCCTGGTCGACGGAATCCTGGCAGGCGGGCGGGGCATGGTCGCCAATCTCTTCCAGGCCGATCACGCGCACTGGAAGGTCGGGGGCGACATCCACGCCGCCGCTGAGATCCACGACCACATGTGTGGCGGAGTCCTGCAGGATCCCGACGTCGACTTTGGCGGGGCCGCTGCCGCTGGCCGCGACCACCAGGTCGGCCTGGTGGACGGCAGTACTCAGGTCATCGGTGACGCTGACCGGGTGGGTGGCCGCGAAGCTTGTGGCATTGCCCGAAGCGGAGTAGACGGTCATGTGCTGGCAACCTCGACGTGTCAGTTCGGCCACGACAGTCCCGGCGTACTGGCCTGTTCCCAGGATCAAGACGTTGGTGTCGGCCCAGGGTGGAAGGAGGAGACCGGAGCCGTCACTCGTTGCTTCGTCTGCCGCGATGTCGAGGCCGACGGCTGCCAGGGAGCGGCCCACGGCTGCCAACCCAGTTTGGCTGGCGATCGCCTTCCATGACGTCAACGCGCCTTGGAAGGCCCGGCGCAACCGGGGAGAGATGTGGGGTCCGGCGGTCTTCAGTGCCCTCTTGACCTGACCGGCAATCTCGGATTCTCCGACAACCATCGATTCCAGCCCAGCTGACACGCGGTACAGGTGTTCCACCGCGCCGGCTCCGCTGTGACAATAGAAAGCTTCAGCCAGCGTATGTCCGAGGTCCGGGATCGCTTCGTTGACAGCCGCCATCGCGAGACCCACGCCGGAATGGAAGGCGTTGGCGTCGAGGTAGATTTCGAATCTGTTGCAGGTGGCCAAGACGACCATGCCTTCGATCTCGCCACCGATGTGGGCGGTCAGATAGTCGCGTACCTCACGTTCGGCATCGGCCAGGATCGCCAGTTCTTCAGGCTGGGCCTCACGGTGGCTCAAACCCACACACAACATATGCACACCTGACAAGGCGGGGGGAGGGGCACTGGCATGGTCCTGAAAGAACGGACACTCGTCCATAGAAGGGTCTGACTGTTGCGTATGTATTTTCATCATCGGTGCATCCATTGCCAAGGGACCGTTAGCCTCCAAGACGATAGTAACACACTGCCATGGTGGCCTTGTCAGTGTGCACAGTACGTGTACGTACATCAGCCTTTTTGTGCTGACAGGGGTCAGTCCGGAGCCGCTGATGACCGGTGCCGCGCGGAGAAATGAACCCACTCATGGGGGGTTATCCCCGCCGATTCGCGAAGTCATCCATGAACTCGATCAGCGCGTTGACACCGGCCAGCGGCATCGCGTTGTAGAGGCTGGCACGCATCCCGCCCACACTGCGGTGACCCTTCAGATTGGTCAAACCGTGAGCCTCGGCCTGGGCGAGAAAGTCGGCATCGAGTCTGGTGTCAGCCAAGATAAATGGAATGTTCATCCAGCTTCGAGCGGTCCGGGCAACGGGGTTGGAGTAGAAATCCGAGCCGTCGATAGCCGCGTACAACCGCGAGGCCTTGGCTTGGTTGCGCTCCGCCATGGCCGCCAGTCCGCCTGTCTCGTCGACCCAGTCGAGGATCAGCCCCAACAGGTAGATGGCAAAGGTCGGGGGAGTGTTGAGCATCGAGTCGGCTGCTGCCATGGTGGCATAATCCCAGACATCGGGCGTTGTCGAACGGGCTTTCCCGGTCAGATCATCCCGGACGATGACAACCGTCAACCCGGCGGGCCCAAGGTTCTTCTGCGCTCCTGCGTAGATCAGGCCGTACTGGCTCACGTTGAGCGGCCGGGAAAGAATCGTGGAGGAGAAATCGCCGACCAGGGGCACATCACCGGTGGCAGGTACGTAGCCGAATTCGACTCCGTTGATGGTCTCGTTGGGCGTGTAGTGCAGATAGACCGCGTGAGGGGGAATTGTGTACGAGCCAGGCGCGGGGACTGTCGTGTACTTGGAAGCCGCCTCGTCCGCGATCACATCAACCTTCACCTCTTGGGCCACAGCGGCCTTGGCAGCCTTGGCCGACCACTGCCCGGTGTTGAGCAATGCCACTGTGTCCCCAGGCCGCGTCAGATTCATCGGAATCACGGAAAACTGCCCCGTGGCCCCGCCCTGAAGAAAGAGCACCTTGTAGTTGTCTGGTATACCCATCAGTCGGCGCAGCTTCTGCTCAGCCTGCGCCGAACACTCGATGAATGCCTCCCCCCGATGGGAAACTTCCATGACCGACATCCCCGACCTCTGCCAGTCGGTCAACTCACTCTGGGCCTTCTCCAAAACCTCGGTTGGCAACATAGCAGGACCAGAAGCAAAGTTGTACGCGCGCATCTGCTCACCTTATCATCTGCCCCGGACAGAAATTTGAGCGCCGTGACCGCGCGAGCGTTGCCTGATTGAGAGACTGTCAGGCCAAAGCCGCCTTCACCTTGGCTGCCACGACTGACCCGTTGGCTCGCCCTTGGGCGCGCGCATTGACCGCTTTGATGATCTGTCCCATCTGTTTCATACTCGCTTGGTCGACCGCGCGGACTTCTTCGGCGACGATCTGATCGAGTTCCTCTTCGGTCAGGGGAGCCGGCAAGTACGTACTGAGCAGGTTGGCTTCCTGTTCTTCCTTGTCAGCCAGCTCGGGACGATTCCCGGCCATGTACGCCTCGGCCGATTCCCGGCGCTTACGAACCTCGCGGGTGAGGATGGCCTGTTCTTCAGCGACGTCCAGTGTCCGAGCACTCGCACCGGCGACCTCCTCGTTGCCAATAGCCGCGATGGCCATCCGAAGCGTTCCGGTGGTCACCGTGTCTCTGGCTTTCATCGCTGCCGTCAAATCCGCCCGCAAACGGTCCTTCAGTTCACCCATGACGCCCTCCTTGCTCTGGTTCACCTCACCGGTCCATCGGACCGGTTCACCTCGTCTATCGTCCCACTGTCAGTGATGCTTCCAAATTCGTACTGCCTGAGAGGGAACCCTGACGACCAATCCCTCTGGGGCGAGCCTTGACAGCCAGTTCTTGGTGGGGCGGCGGGGGCTCGAACCCCGGACCGAAGGATTATGAGTCCTTTGCTCTGACCAGCTGAGCTACCGCCCCGTGCTCGCCAATGAGTGTATCAAATCACAGGCGGGAGGGAGGTGTGGGGGAGCCGCCGACGGCCGTGGTTGATTCACCGGGGGAAGGTGAGGCCGTCATCGGGGACGCGGTTCCTGGGGTGGGCGAAGGACTGGTCGACGGGCTCGGGGATCCGTTGGACGGTGAAGGCGACTCGCTGGAGGGCGAAGGAGAAGGGGAGGCGTTCGACGGAGAGGGGGACTCAGGCGACGGACTGGGGGATTCACTGGGCGGCGGGCTGCCCGACGGCGGGGGCGAGGTCTGCTCGGTGGGATTAGTTTGGGGGACAGGCGGCGGGGGCTGGGTCTGGGGGGCCTGGGAAAAGATCAGCAGTACGATCAGGATCGCGACTGCTCCCAGAAGCAACATCAGCAACCAGGCGGCGAGGATGGACAGCCGTCCGCCTCGGTCGCGGCGGCCAGGCCAGGGGAGGGGCCACACTTTGGTCAGGCCGGGTGCGATGCGGTCGGTCCAGTGCAAGCGGTAGTCCGGCCCGGCTGGATTGCCTTGCTGGGGCAGCCAGCTCAAATCCACCTCGGCCAGGATTCTCTCAGCCTCCTGGACCGCCCGGGGTGACTGGTCGAAAGCCAGAGCCACCCAGGGGGATTGGATGACTGCGTCCGCCGTTGTCGGGGAATCACCACCACTGTGGAACTTGCCGCCCATCCTGCCAGTGTTCTGGTCCAAGCCCCCGCGGGCGATCACGGTGTCGATGTCCATGCGGTCGACTTGGCCGCCCAGGCGATCACGAGCCGCAGGATCTTCGGCTGCCCCTTGGCTGAGCAGGATCACCATGACAGGATCCGTACTGCCTTCGGCATGGGCCAGATATGCGACACCGGATGGGGTGGCCACCAGACGCGCGGAGGGCCAAAAGTCTCCGATCTGGGGCGGATCGACTGGGAAGAGGGGATAGGTCGTTACCGGTTGTGACAGCTGGGTGGCATCAGTCCCCGCGCTGGCTGGATTCGCGTCGGGTGGCATCTGCGTGCTCGTCATCGATTCCGTACCGGCCTTTCTGATCAGGGGGCTGACATACCCGAATCGTGGTGGACCAGGGACCCGTCGATTAGGGTGAGGGCGCTCCCCAGCACCTTCTAGTGTGCCCTATGAATCCAATTTATGTGGCCATATCTCAGGCGTTAACAGGCGAATCAGGCTTGAAGACGGTATCGTTAGAAGGTACGTGAGTCGACGCCCAGGAGGATTTGTGACCTCATCACCAGTACCGCCCGTCAGGCAACCAGCACAGGCGGCATCGAAGATTCTTGCAGACGCGATCGCCCAAGTGCAGCGCGTGATCGTCGGCCAGGAGCACATGGTCGAACAGCTGATGGTCGCCCTGTTGGCAAAGGGACATTGTCTTCTTGAGGGTGTTCCCGGCACAGCGAAGACCCTTGCCGTACGGTCTTTCGCGACCGTCGTCGGCGGGGAGTTCGCCCGTATCCAATTCACTCCAGACCTTGTGCCATCAGACATTGTCGGTACGCGTATCTACTCCGCCAAAACTGAGACATTCGATATCCAATTGGGACCAGTTTTCGTGAACTTCGTCCTGGCGGACGAGATCAACCGGGCGCCGGCCAAGGTCCAGTCGGCCATGTTGGAGATCATGGCGGAAAAACAGGTGTCCATCGGCGGGAAGACGTACCCGGCTAAGAAACCGTTCATTGTCATCGCCACCCAGAACCCCATCGAATCCGAGGGTGTGTACCCGTTGCCGGAGGCCCAGAGGGACCGTTTCTTGTTAAAGGTGGACGTCGACTACCCTCGCGGCAACGAAGAATTTGAGATCTTGCGCCGGATGTCGGTCGAGGCTCCTCAGCCAAATCCGGTGCTCAACCCCACTGTGGTCGCCCAACTCCAGGATCGCGCCGCCCAGATTTTCGTCCACAATCTGGTGGCGGAATACATCGTGCGCCTGGTCCTGGCCACCCGCAATCCCGCTGATTTCGGGATGCCCGACCTGGCTAACGTCATCTCCATCGGCTGCTCGTCACGCGCCACCTTGGGACTGGTCTCCGCTTCGCGCGCGCTGGCCCTCATCCACGGACGCGACTACGTACTGCCCACTGACGTCCAGGCCGTCGCCAAGGACGTGATGGCCCACCGTCTGTTGCTGACCTTCGACGCTGTCGCCGACAATGTGGCCCCGGCGCAGGTCGTCGAACGTATTATCGCCATGGTGCCCCCGCCAACGCCGGTGTGGAACCAACAGCAAGGTGTCGCCCCACTACCGAGGACATGATGTCCCAGATCGCCTTCGCCCCGCCCGAGCCCGCCCAGTCAGCCGTGGCGACGGTTCTCAAAGAACCGGTGTCTGCTACCTTGCCTTTGAGCAAGCTCGCTCCTGAAGCCGCTCTGCAAAGACTGGAGTTGACCATTGTCCGACGTTTGGAGGGATTCCTCCAAGGCGACCACCTGGGCCTGTTACCAGGACCTGGTTCGGACACCGGAGACGCTCGCGAGTACGTCCCCGGCCAGGACGACATCAGGCGCATGGACTGGGCTGTGACCGCACGAACCACCATTCCGCATGTCCGCGACACCATCGCCGACCGTGAGCTGGAGGTGTGGGCCCTGCTGGACGTGACTCCATCGATGAACTGGGGCACAGGCGGGGTGACCAAGCGGGATCTTGGCATCGCCGCCATCGCGACGATCGGCTTCCTGTCCCAGAAGATCGGGGATCGTTTCGGCGGCCTGGTGATGGATCCGGCTGGGCTGACGAGGATTCCCGCCCGGGCTGGGCGGATGGCGCTGTACGGATTGTTGCGCACGATGCTGACCTCTCCGATCGTCCATGACAACACCGAGGGCCCGATGGACCTGGCCACCGGGATGGAACAGATGGCCCGTACCCTTCGCCGCAGGGGTTTGCGCGTGGTGGTGTCCGACTTCTTGACCACCGGCGATCATGAACTGGATCCCAATGTGGAGACCGTTTGGGAGAGACCTCTGAGGAAGATGTCAGTACGAAACCAGGTCATCTGCGTGGAGGTCGTCGACCGGCGCGAAATGGAATTCCCGGACCTGGGAGAAATCTTGATCCGCGACCCGGAGACACACTTCGACCGCTATGTCGACACCTCCGACCCGGCGGCCCGGGCCCGTTTGAACGCGGCGACCAGAGCCCAGCGGGAGAGAATCCGCGTGGCCATCCGCAGGTCGGGCGCTGCTCACATCCAGTTGCGCACCGACCGCGATTGGGTCCAGGACATCGCCCGGTTCGTACTGGCTTATCGACGGTTGGCTGGGCAATTGCACACTCCGCCGCAGGGGGTCAGCAAGTGATCCTCTCGATTCCGTTCTATGGTTTCCAGGCGCCCGGTCGGCTGTGGTTGCTGCTGATCATCCCTGCTGCGGTGATCGCGTACATCATCATCGTGCGACGCCGTTCGCACCAGGGGATGAGGTACACCAACACCACGGTCTTGGGCCAGGTGCTGCCCAAACAATCGCAGTGGCTCAGGCATGTGATCGTCACCTTGTCCGTGTTGTCCATGCTGGCTCTGGGGTTCGCGTGGGCCCGTCCCCTGGGGCTGGACCGCGTGCCCCAGGAGAGGGCGACCGTGGTCCTTGTCGTCGACGTGTCGTGGTCGATGACGGCGACCGACGTGACTCCCACGCGTTTGGACGCTGCCAAATCGGCCGCTATTGACTTCGTCAATGCCCTTCCTGACACCTACAACGTGGCCCTGGTGAGCTTGTCCGGGAGCCCATCGGTCAGACTGCCACCGGTGACGGATCACGCGTCGGTCATCCGCGCCATCCAGGCCCTGTCGCCGCAGGATTCCTCCGCAGTGGGAGACTCGATCCAGGCCGCCCTGTCCGCGATCTCCCAGGCGCCCAAAGGAGACGACAACTCGGTGGCCCCGGCCATGATCGTCTTGTTGTCCGACGGGGCGAACACCAATGGACAGGCTCCCATCCAGGTCGCCCAAAAGGCTGCGGCCGCCGGGGTTCCGATCTACACGATCGCCTTCGGTACGGACAATGGTTACGTCGACCTGGATGGGACCAGATACCAGGTCCCGCCCGATCGTGACCTGATGAAACAGATCGCCCAAACCACCAGCGGGGAGTCGTACACCGCTGACAATTTGGGGCAGCTGAACCAGGCGTACAAGCGGATTCACTCGCAAATCGGCTATGTGGACACCAGGAAAGAGATCACGGCTACCGCGGCCGGTGTGGGGTTGATCTTTGCTTTCGTCGCTGCTGTCGGGGCAGTGATGTTGGGGGTGAAATTCAGATGATCCTCATGGAGATCGGCTTCATGCGCCCGGAGCGACTCTGGGCGCTGGTCGCTGTGCCCGTCCTGCTGGGCGTGTATCTGGTGTGGAGCTTCGCTCGGCGCTCGAAGGCTTCGGTCGACCGCAGCGCCTTGGCTGTGCTCTTCCCCAAGCGAAAGGCCTGGAAGCGCCACGTGGCCGTCGTCGCCGCCATCGCCACTCTGGCGTCCCTGACCCTGGCGTGGGCCACGCCCAACGGGTACACCAATGTGCCCAAGGACCGCGCGACCATCTTCCTGGTCATGGACGTGTCCTTGTCCATGGAGGCCACAGACGTTCAGCCTACCCGCATCGCGGCAGCCGAACAGGCCGCCAAAGAGTTCGTCAGCGAGTTGCCGGCCGGGTTCAACGTGGCCCTGATCTCTTTCGCGGGCACCGCCTCCTTGCTGGTCCCTCCGACGACTGACCGTGGCCAGGTGGACGCGGCCATCGACGGGCTTCAACTGCTACAGTCGACGGCCATCGGCGAAGGGATTTATTCAGCCCTGGACGCCTTGGCGCTCATCCCGCCCGATCCCAATCACCCCAACGACCCGGCGCCCGCGGCCATCGTCCTGATTTCTGACGGCGTGTCCAACACGGGTCGGTCTTCCTCGGATGCGGCATTGCAGTCTAAGTCCTTGCAGATCCCCATTTTCACTATCGCGTACGGGACCCCCAACGGGTACATCGTTGACCAGGGCCAGAGGAATCCGGTTCCAGTCGACAAGGATGAGTTGCGGACTATCGCTCAGTTGTCGGGCGGCAAGGCCTATTCCGCTGACTCCCTCGGCCAATTGCGCGATGTTTATTCCGGCATCTCCCGTACTGTCGGGTACGACAAGGAGAAGACCGAGATCACCGAGCAGTTCGTCGGGTACGCGACGGTTTTGGGTGTGATTGCCCTGCTCGCGGTCATGTCGCTGGCGGCGAGGTGGCCATGAGTGAGGACGGGTTGTCGGTCAGTCTCCGGTACGCCGCCGTGTCCGAGGCAGTTGCTGAAGCCTGCCGGGAGGCCGAGCGAGATCCGTCAAGTGTACGGATACTGCCCGTCTCGAAAACCCATCCTGAGGAGATGATCCGTGAGCTCGTGGCGATCGGGTGTACCCGTTTCGGGGAGAACCGGGTCCAGGAGATGGCCGTCAAGGCCGGTCGGCTGGGCGCTGGGGTGTCCTGGACGCTCATCGGGCATCTGCAACGCAATAAGGTCGCGGCGGCCTGTGCGGTCATGAGCGAACTTCAGTCGCTGGATTCTCTTGAGTTGGCCCGAGTGTTGGAGCACGAGTACGAGACCACCCGCCCGGACCAGCGTCTGCCCGTACTGGTCGAAGTGAACACGTCCGGGGAGCCGACCAAGAATGGGCTGGCACCTGGCGCGGTGATGGATTTCACGCGGGGGCTGGCGACGTTCAGCCATCTCGATCCTCGTGGGTTGATGACCGTGGCGGATCCAGATCCTGCGCGAGCTGACGTCGGGTTCGCGATGATGGCCGGTCTTCAGCGGCAGTTGAGGGACCGTGACGGCCAAGGCTGGGATGAACTGTCGATGGGCATGAGCGGTGATTTCCGGTCAGCCATCGCCCAGGGGTCGACGTGCGTGCGTCTTGGCACGGCGATTTTCTCCCAGCGGGGAACCTGGGACCCGGGGCTTAGGTGAGGTCGCTGAGTCAAGACCTGACAGCACTTGCTGGATAAATAGCGTGTTTCAGCTGTCTGTTCGGGGGTTGGGCCTGAATTCCTGGACCCAGGCGAACCTCGACATGTTTCAGTATCCTGCTTGGGGATCGGGGCTGAAACCCCACACACGTCCCAGGAAAGCCAGGATTCGGGTGTAGGCGTCTTCGATGGTGGAGGCCGAACGGAAGCCGTGGCCCTCGCCCTCGTAGAGGTGCAGTTCGGCGTCGAGACCTTGCGTGAGTACTGCCTCATACATGACCGTGGCTTGGTCGGGTGGCACGACCGGGTCGAGGGTGCCTTGGAGGATCAGCAACGGGCAAGAGATCTGGTGTACGTGAGTGATGGGGGAACGGTCGATGTAGACCTTCCGGCCCTCGGGGTAGGGCGCAACCAGGGTGTCGGTGTAGTGGGATTCGAACTTGGTCGTGTCGCGAGCGAGGGCCTCCAGGTCGGCGACTCCGTACAGTGAAATCCCAGCGGAGAAGAGGGTTGTCGTCGTCAAGGCTGCCAGCGCGGTGAAACCTCCGGCGGAACTGCCCATGATGGCCAGCTGGGCCGGGTCGGCCCGTCCGGAGCGTACGAGATGGTTGGCCGCATCTGTGCAATCTCGGACGTCGAGGATTCCCCACTGTCCGTTGAGTCGTTGCCTGTACGAGCGTCCCAGAGCTGCCGAACCGGAGTAGTTGATCTCTGCGATCCCAATTCCACGCGTAGTAAAATAGCTGTTGACAAGGGAATAGGAGGCGGGAGAGTAGCTCGTGGGACCTGAGTGGGCCACGATGATGACAGGGGCGGGACCGCCAGAACCCGACTGACTGGTGTTCCGGGGCCGGTAGTACCATCCGGCGATCTCGTCTCCGGTGTCGGATTGCCATGTGATCAGTTCGGGGACCGAGACCATCTGAGTGGGAAGAGCGAAGCTGGATTCCTCCGCTAGTTCGGTGAGCTGACCCGTAGCCCAGTCCAGGACTGCCAAATGAGCAGCGCTGGTGGGCGTCGTGAGTGAAACCGGGCTGGTGCTGCCGGTCGCTGGGGCGACAGTGGCCGATCCGTACACCCCGATCTGTGACAAGGAGCCGTCTGGGTTGACCCGCCCGAGGTGCGACAGCCCGTCTTGCCACCAGGAGCAGCCGATACTGAGTTTTCCGTCGCTGAGCAGCAAGGCGTACGGGGGTTGCGACAGCACCCAGGCGGGCAGGCAGAAGTCGTACGGGTGGTCGTTCAGGCGAGTGATGTGCCCCTGGTGCCAGCGGTAGAAATTCCAGTAGCCCGACTCATCGCTGAGGAATACGAGCGAACCGTCGGGAGCCCACTGGGGGTAGACGGCTGACACCTGGGCAGTGTTGGCCACCACGTGTGTTGTCCCGTCAGTGTCGAGGACCACGATTCGGGTGGTGCCCCAGGGCATCGACGGGTGGTCGTACTCCATCCAGGCGATCCGGCCTGTGTCTGACACAGCGGGACCGAAGTAGAAATCTGCTCCCTCGGCGACGACTCGCCCACCGTCGGGATTGCTTGTCGTCAGGTCGAGGACAACAACTGCGTCCCGGGGTTCGTCCAGGCCAGGGTCATGTGATTCTCTCACGCAGACGACTTGGTGGTCGCCGAGAAAAACAAATCCGCCGAAGAGCCACGGTTGGTCAGGGGTGATCGCGCTGAAGCCGGATGCGGATCGTCCTGCCCAGACCTGTTTGGTGGTCCTGTCGAAGAAACACAGCCAGCCATGATGAACCGATGCGGCAGTTCCTCCGTATTCGTGGATACTCGTTCGCACGTCCCAATCTGGTGTGATGTCGTTGGTCGTCGCGTCGGGGCCGCGCCTGATCACGGTCGTACGGCCCTTGTCCGCCGGATCGGATTGCAGCCAATACATGTCCTGGTCATCGAGGAATCCCTCGGACAGGCGCACCCGCCCGCGAGCGAGGTCGGAGGCGCTGACGGGGGAGGGCCATTGGCCATCAGGCAGGTGGGACATGAGCCGACTCTAGCCGATGGCTGGATGGCGCGTCTCGACACCGGGAGAAAAATGTCGGAGCCCGGATGCAGAATGAGACTATGACGACCATCGAGACTATGACGACCCCGTCCGACCCTCTGGCCCGGTTCGCGAGCCCGACCCGGACGTGGTTTCGCTCGGCCTTCGACGCCGCGACCCCGGTTCAAACTGAGGCCTGGGAGAAGATCGGGCTGGGGGAGCATGTTTTAGTCATCTCGCCCACCGGATCGGGCAAGACACTAGCCGCTTTTCTGCACAGCATCGATCATCTGATGACATCGCCGCAAGCCAGCCCGGGTGTTCGCATCTTGTACGTCTCTGCGCTCAAGGCACTCGGTGTCGACGTCGAGCGCAACCTGAGGATTCCCCTGGCCGGGATCGCTTCGGCAGCGGTCGAAGAGGGGATCCCTACTCCCAATGTTCGGGTGGGAATTCGTAGCGGGGATACCTCGTCATCCGACAGGCGTCGCCTGATCACCCACCCGCCGGAAATTCTGATCACCACGCCAGAATCTTTGTTCTTGATGCTGTCGTCGTCGGCGTCGGCGATCCTGAGCGGGATCGAGACCGTCATCATCGACGAAATCCACTACCTGGCCGGAAACAAGAGAGGTGCCCACCTGGCAGTCAGCCTGGAGCGTCTGGACGCTCTCAACGTCGGTGGAGGGATGCAACGGATCGGGTTGTCAGCCACGGTCAGACCCGCTGACCGAGTGGCGCGGTTCTTGGTGGGGAGGGATCGCCCGGTGACGATCGTGGCCCCACCAATGCCCAAGAACTGGAAGCTCGAGGTTGTCGTGCCTGTCGAAGACATGACGAACCTCACGTCGGTGACCAGTCCGTCTCCGGCGGGGAAGGGCGCGGAATCCGGGGTCCAGCGGCCCTCGATGTGGCCGCATATCGAACAGCAGGTGTTCGACTTGGTGATATCCCATCGAAGTACGATCTGCTTCTGCAATTCGCGGGCCGTGGCTGAACGGCTGACTAGTCATCTAAATAGTTTGTACCGCGAGAAGGCTCCACTGGATCCCTTAGGTGTGATCGCCCGTACTCATCATGGGTCGATCTCCAAGACCCTACGGGCCGAGATTGAGGACGATCTCAAACAGGGCCGACTGCCCTGTGTGGTGGCCACCAACTCTTTGGAACTGGGCATCGATATGGGAGCCGTCGACTTGGTCATCCAAGTGGGGACTCCGCCCAGCGTGGCCAGCGGCCTGCAGCGGATTGGGCGTGGTGGACATCGAGTCTCCGCCGTCTCTCACGGCGTTCTCTTCCCCTTGTCACGCAGTGATTTACTGGCCACAGCCGTGGTCACGCAGCGGATGTCCGCCGGTCAGATCGAGCCCGTGCCCAGGATCGTCAACCCACTGGATGTCCTTGCCCAACAGATCGTCTCGATGTGCTTGGACACCCCACTGACCCCGAAGACGATCCTGTCTGTAGTCCGGCGGGCCGATTGCTTCATTGATCTGCCTGAGAAGGCATTCGACGAAGTGGTGGACATGTTGACCGGCAAGTATCCCGATGAGGAGTTCTCGGGGTTGCGTCCACGACTGGTACGAGACCCGGTGACCGGAACCCTGATTGCCCGGCCAGGAGCCCGTCGACTGGTGACGACGTCTGGTGGCACGATCCCGGATCGCGGGTTGTACGCAGTTTTCATGGCTGGTGGGCAGACGGGTGGTTCCGGCAAGCATGCGGTCAACCGGCGTGTGGGGGAGCTGGACGAGGAAATGGTCTATGAATCCCGAGTGGGTGATGTGTTCACGCTAGGGACGAGCGCGTGGAGGATTGAGGAGATCACCGCCAATCAAGTCGTGGTCTCCCCAGCGCCGGGGCTGACGGGCAAACTGCCCTTTTGGCGTAGCGACGAGATGTCACGGTCGGTTGAGGTCGGGCGTCAGATCCAACGACTCGTGGCCGACCTTGGGAAATCGTCCGGGAGCACCGAGATCAGCCTCGATCAGTGGTCCCGCAGCAACTTGGAAGCGTACGTCATGGATCAGCGGGCGGCCACCGGTGTCCTGCCTGATCACACCACGATCGTCGTCGAACAGGGCAGGGATGAGATGGGTGCATGGCGGGTGTGTGTCCACTGCCAATTGGGCAAGGCAGTCCTCCAGCCATGGGCCCTGGCCATCCAGAACCGGTGGCGTCATACTGTTGGCAACGAATCCTCAACACCGTGGGCGATGACGGTGACCGACGACGGGATCACCATCCGGCTCGGTGAAGTCGCCGATCCTCGCATCGGTCAGCTGCTCGGGTTCGATCCGGAGGAGATTGAGTCGGTCGTGAGCCAGGAGGCTCAGCGTTCAAGCCTGTTCGCTGCGCACTTCCGCCAGTGTTCGGCTCGTGCTCTGCTTTTGCCGAAACGCCAGCCAGGGCAGCGTTCTCCCTTGTGGCAGCAGAGATTGAGGTCCGCTCAACTCTTGGGCGTGGCTGCAGAGTACCCCGAGTTCCCCATCATGGCGGAGGCCTTGCGGGAGTGTTTGTACGATGTTTTCGATCTGGACTCCCTGCGCCAACTGATGCGCGACATCGCGGCGCGCAGAGTCAAGATCGTGGAGGTGGAGACCAAGACGCCGTCACCTTTCGCGTCCTCGATGCTTTTCGGATACACCGGTCAGTTCTTGTACAACGACGACCAACCGCTGGCGGAGAAGGCCGTGGCGAGCATGGTCGATCCAGAACTACTGGCCAGTTTGACCGGCGTCAGGGCCAGCCTCGCCGTGGACGAGCAGGTGGTCGCCGATTTTGAACAGGAGGCCCAGAGGCTCAAGGGCTCGCACCGAGCACGCAGTATGGAGGCGCTTTGGGATGTCATCCGAGAGATCGGGCCCCTCACCGAAGACGAGTGCCGAGCGAGGTCGTCGGAGAACCCTGCATCATGGCTGTCCTGTCTGAAAGATTCGGGCAGGCTAGTGGCCCTGGAAATCGGCGGTCAGACCATGATCGCCGTCGCCGAGGACGAGTCCTGGCTCACACGCCTGCCCGGACAGGAAGCTGTGACCCGGTTGGTCGCCCGGTGGGTGCGCCATCATGGCATCACTGTGCCACCTGACATCGCCGACCGCTTCGGGTTGGATCTCGCCCAGGTGTTAGAGGTCCTGGATGGCATGGCCGACGCTGGCAGTGTGGTCGCAGGGCAGTTCGTTGGAACGGGCATCCCCGGTACTGGCATCATCGGCACGGATCTCACTGACACTGGCTTCGACGATCCTGACCTCGCTGCCACTGGTCTGACTGATTCGGGTCTTGCTGCCCCTGGTCTGACTGACTCGGGTTTGACTGACTCAGGTCTTCTGGGCACTGGTCGCCAGCAGTACATGAATGCCGAGGTGCTGGCACTTCTCAGACGTCGGACCATGGTGGATCTGAGGGCCAAGGTCCAACCAGTCAAGCAGGAGAAATATGCCTCTTTTCTCACTCGCTGGCACGAAGTGGACCGGCCGGGCCACGGCACACAAGCCCTCCTCCAAGCCGTGGATCTACTGGCCGGTTACCCTATTCCTGCCTCCATGCTGGATTCAGTTGTCTTGCCATCGCGGGTGACCGACTATCAGCCGTCCATGCTGGACCAAGCGATGGCCTCCGGAGAGGTCACGTGGTCGGGGCATGGCGCGATCGGTGAGACGGATGGTTGGGTGTGTCTGTGGCCCGCGGACATCCCACCCTTGGTGGCGGCGGCTGATGTGCAGGATCTGACCGCCGCAGCCCGTCGTGTGTATCAACGGCTAGCAGACGGGGGAGCCTGGAGCGTGGACGATCTGTCCAGCAGCGACTCGCACAGTGTCGATCCTTCCCCGGACGACCTCTCTTCCGGCGACTTGTCTCACGATGATTCGCCTCACGATGACTTGACTGCTCGTCAGGTTGAGGCTGCCATCTGGGAACTCGTGTGGGCCGGCTTGGTAGCTAGTGACACCTTGTCCGCTGTGCGGGCTGCGTCACAAGGAACCGGAGTTCTTCGCCGCCCTACATCCCCGCGTGTCAGACGGGTGATGCGACCGGTGGTTCCCCGGCGGTCTTCTCTGACCGGCCGGTGGTTCGCGATCGGGCGCGACACCGAGTCCACTCCCACCACTCGCGCGCTGGTCGATGCGGTCAACCTCGAACTGTCCCGGTATGGAATTGTGACGAAGGGCTCCATTCTGTCAGAAGCCATGACCCCAGTTTTCTACGACGTTTATCGGATTCTGGCGGCGATGGAAGGGCAGGGCTCGGTCAGGAGAGGGTATTTCGTCGACCAGTTGGGTGCTGCCCAATTCGCCGTGCCGGGAGCAGTCGACCGTCTCCGTGAGGACGCCACATCCCGACGGTGTCTCTTGGCGGCCTGCGATCCGGCCAACCCGTGGGGGGCTGGTCTTCCATGGCCACAGTCCCAGGGTCACCGGCCTGCCCGCCGGGCTGGAGCCATCGTCGTCCTGGACAATGGCTGGCCCGTCATCTATCTAGAAAAAGGAGCACATACCATTGTCAGCTTTGACGCAGACATGACCAGGGTCGAACCAGCCTTGCGCCTGGTCGGTGACTGGGTGGATCGCGGCAGACTGGGTACGATCACCGTGACCAGGATCAATTCCCAGCTAGCCCTCGAAGCCCGGGAGTGGATGTCCGTCCTTGAGAAGACTGGTTTCTCCATGAGTCCCCAGGGTTTCCGGCGTCGGCCTTCACGTTGACCCTGACAGGTTCAGACAACCATGATTCACACTCTGCGACGATAGAATTGAGCACGCCCTGGACGGCATCGGCACGGTCCTGGTTACCGACCACCGGGCAGGCGAGGGTCAGTTGGGAAGCGAAGCCGGTCACCGAGAGGTGGAAGGCGTTGAGTGGGAGGTATCCGATCGTCATGAAGAAAGAGGCTGGCTGGCGGCTGTCGAAGACCAGCCTGTTCTGCTCCAGTTTGCCCATGTTCGAGTAACCGGGTTCGGTGACGACGTAGGTCCGCCGGATCAAGTCGTCGACCACTCGACGGGGCAGGAACTTGCGGGCCCTGTCCAGCGGCACCAGATTGGTGTACGCACGGTTGCTGGCGGTTTGCAGGGCCATCTCCTCATGGACACGGTTCACGGTGTGAGAGAAAGGTTCATCGGGGTTCACGGTGATTGCGACCAGGTACTTTCCGGTCATGTTGGCGACGCTGAGTTCGGCGAGGCCAGCCCGGGGACGAAGGTCAGTCGGGCAGAACAAGAGGATGGCGGGCACGTCGAGCAGACGGCAGGCGACACGGGCGTGAGCAGCCAGCAGGATGTCGTTGAGTGTCACCTGGAACTGGTGAGACTGCTCACGCAGGCGTGCCAACCGGTCGGCCGGGATCTTGACGACGGGCAGGAATCGATCCTTTCCCTCCCCATCGATGGGCAAGTATTTGACGGGGAGCTTGCGCCCATCGCGTTCGTCCGGAGTCTGGGGACCGACCGGGAAGCCGTTGATCACAGGTCTCAGTGTCCGGATGTTGCGCGGTGGGACATCCTTGCCGCTGTACGTACGTGCCAGCAACTCGAGCAACTGGATGAAACCCCGGCCATCGGTGAGGATGTGGCTGACAACGACGATCATGGAGTCCTGGTCATCGTCATGGCCCAGCCAGATTTTCATCTGGGGCTCGGTCCTGGGGTCGAAGTGGGGACCCACGTCGAGCGGGCCAGTCGACTCCGACACCAGATTCCGGGACTCCAGCGGCAGTCGTACGAATCGGTGGCGGCGGACATCCGCCCGGCACAGGATTTCCGGAATGATCGTCGTGATCCGGTCGAGCGCACCCACGAGGCGGGGGACGTCGATACGATGGTCGAAGCTCAGATGAGCGTAAATAACAGCTTGGATGTCGTCCGGTGCGTTCCCCATGACAACGTCGAGTGTTTCAAAAGCAAACATGAATTCCCCAAAAGACACGATGTTGATGATGTGATCCAGCAGCCTCCCCTTGGCCAGAGTCTCGCTTTTCACCTTACCGTGGATGGGCTCACAAGTCACGGTTTCAGTGATCACATCAGCATACAACAGTAATTTGAGTTTGTCACGAACAGTGATCGTTTTACCTTGCAAGAGGCATGTTTTGTACAGACCTGACAGATTCAGAGCTGTCAGGTGAGGAGTCAGTAGGCCCGTTTCGAGGTGCAAATCAACAAGCCGTCGCCGACGTCCACCAGCGCCGTGGTGAGTTCGTCCATGGCGCGCGCTGCCTCCAGGGTGTCGCGCATGATCATGGTCTCGTCGTCGAAATTCGTCTCATCGGCCACCCTGCCGCTCAGAAGCGCATGGTTGAAGATCACGAGGCCGCCCGGTCGGACCATCCGCAGCCCCTCTTCCAGATATTCCGGGTACTCCAACAGTTCCCCGTCGACGAAGACGATGTCGTACGCCGCCGCTCTCAGCTTGGGCAGAATCGTCAGCGCCTCGCCCGTGATCAGGCGGTACCGCGTGTGCCGTATCCCCGCAGACTTCAGCGCTTCTTTGGCGACCATGTGATGCTCGGCTTCCCGGTCCACCGACGTGAGGACACCGTCGGACCCCATTCCGGCGAACAGGGCAAGGGTTGACACCCCGGCGCCTGTCCCGATCTCAACCACTGCTTGAGCGTCGATCAGCTTGGCCAACAGTGTCAGGACCCGCCCGGCCGCGGGGGTCACGGGCTCAATTCCCAGATCAACCGAGGCTCGTCTAGCCTGCACGGCGTCTGTGCTGTCGGGCATGAAGGACTCCACGAATTGGGTGGTCGTCGCGTTGATTTTGGATCTCGAAGGGCTCACAGATCCACCCTAGTGCACACGGGAGAAACCTAGAAACTATCGAGCATAATTCCTCCCTCCGGTCAGCCGGTCTCTTGGCATCACACACCGGCCGATCAGCTCAATCTGCCCCGCCACGCCCCTGCGTACGCCGAAAACCCCTGCACGCCGCCTGCCGACCCATCGCACCCCCACAGTGTCGCTCGCGACGCCAGCAATCGGTACATCCGGGCCTGACCTGGATCCATCGATTCATGGCTGCTGCGCGACCCTGTGCCGGCACGCTGGCTCGTCGGGCGTCGTTCAACAGACGTCCAGTCTGCCCTCACGCCACCCGCCGACCCATCGCACCTCCACAGTGTCGCTCGCTACGCCAGCAATCGGTGCATCCAGGCTAGAATCGACTCAGATGAAATCCTGGTGTCACCCACCATGGATGTGACCGATGGAGACTCCTGTGACTTTGACCCATGCCGAAGTGTCCAAGCTGGCCCGGTTGGCCCGAATCGAACTGACCGACGAGGAATTGACCGCTATGGCAGGGCAGTTGGATGTCATTCTCGACGCTGTGGCTGTCGTCAGCCAGGTGGCACGTGCCGATGTCCCGCCCACCTCCCACGCGCTGGATCTGGCCAACGTTTTCCGCGCCGACGAGGTGCGACCTTCTCTGCCGCCTGAGACAGTGCTCGCCATGGCACCGGCCAGTGAGGACGACCGTTTCCGCGTACCGAGAATCCTTCAGGAGGAACAGTGAGCACCCTGACCCACGAGCCAGCCCACCGGCTGGCCGAGATGATGGCCGCCGGGGACGTCACCTGCGAAGAAGTGACCCGAGCCCACCTGGAACGGATCACCGAGGCCGACGACCAGATTCATGCATTCTTGTACATCGACGCGGACCGAGCGCTAGACGCCTCTCGCCAGGTTGACACGAAGCGCCGCTCAGGCGAACCCCTGGGACCCCTGGCCGGAGTTCCCATCGGTGTCAAGGACGTTTTCACCTATGCCGGGGCCCCCACCACCTGCGCGTCGAAAATCCTCGAAGGCTGGTACCCCCCCTACACCGCCACCGTGGTGCAGCGGATGATCGACGCTGACATGGTCATCGTCGGCAAGACCAACATGGACGAATTCGCCATGGGCTCTTCGACCGAGAACTCCGCCTATGGCCCGACCCACAACCCCTGGGCCCTGGACCGAATCCCCGGCGGCTCCGGCGGCGGATCGGCCGCAGCCCTGGCCGGTTTCGAGGTTCCGCTGTCCGTGGGCTCGGACACGGGCGGTTCCATCCGGCAGCCCGCCGCCGTCACCGGTACGGTCGGCGTCAAACCCACGTATGGTTCATCCTCAAGGTACGGCCTGGTGGCGATGGCCTCCTCCTTGGACCAGCCGGGCCCATGCGCCAGGAACGTCCTGGACGCCGCCCTGCTCCACCAGGTGATGTCCGGACACGACCCCAAAGATTCGACCTCCATCGACGCTCCTGGGCCCGATGTCGTCACGGCTGCCCGGTCACGCGACGTGACCGGCATGAAGATCGGCGTCGTCAAGGAATTCGGTGGCGACGGTTACGCCCCCGCAGTGGAACGCTCCTTCCGCGAAGCCGTCGACCTCTTGGCCTCCGCAGGCGCTGAGATCGTCGAAGTCTCGTGCCCACATTTCCCCGCTGCCCTGGGTGCGTACTATCTGATCATGCCGTCCGAAGTCTCCTCCAACCTGGCCCGCTTCGACGCGATGAGGTACGGACTGAGAGTCGGCGACGACGGCACCACATCAGCCGAGCAGGTCATGAGGCTCAGCCGTGGTGCGGGCTTCGGCGCCGAGGTTAAGCGCCGGATTATTCTCGGTACTTATGCCTTGTCAAGCGGCTATTATGACGCCTACTACGGCTCGGCCCAAAAGGTACGCACCCTGGTCATCCAAGATTTCAGCAACGCCTTCTGTCAGGTCGACGTCCTGGTGTCGCCCACCACCCCCACCACCGCGTTCAAGCTGGGGGAGCGGATCGACGACCCGATGGCCATGTACAAAGCTGACTTGTGCACGATCCCCTCCAACCTCGCCGGAAATGTCTCCGCCTCCTTCCCGGCGGGCCTGTCCGCCGACGACGGTCTGCCCGTCGGCTTCCAGGTGATGGCCCCGCCATTGCGTGACGACCTGGTCTATCGCGTCGGCTCCGGCCTGGAAGCCTTGTTGGAGGACCGATGGGGTGGCCCCTTGTGGACCCTCATGGTTGAGCGGGCTAAGCCGGAATCCACCGATCCATTGCTGCTCCACGACCCTGTGGAGGCACGCTGGCTCGTCGGGCGTCGCTCCACAGACGTCCAGTCTGCCCTCACGCCACCCGCCGACCCATCGCACCCCCACAGTGTCGCTCGCGACGCAAGCGATCGGTGGATTCG
>WREX01000010.1 GCA_009779115.1 Propionibacteriaceae bacterium | reverse complement strand
GGACGCTCCCGTGGACCCGCTGGATGTACAACTGTCCTTCGACGACACCGATGACGACGCGGACTCAGCCATGTCCCTCGGCAAACAGGTGCTGGCCTTACGAGCCTGGGCCGAACAACAGCGCAATGATGGCCTGACCGGCGATCGCGACGACGCCCCGACTCATTCTCCGCGTGCCTGGTCGCAGATATCCATCCCCGGCAACGAATGTGTCGGTCCAACCTGTCCCTACGCCCCGGAATGCTTCGTCCAGGCCGTCCGCGCCCGCGCCGCCACCTCCCAACTGGTCGTCACGAATCATGCCTTGGTGGCCATCGAGGCCACCCACGGCTGGGCCGGACTCGACCCTGATGTCCTCGTCCTCGACGAAGCCCACGGCTTGGCCGACCGGGTCACAGCCTCTGGGACCGACGAGTTGAGCCCCCGCCTGGTCGACCGGGCAGTCCGCATGGCCGCCGGACTCCTCACCGACGACAGTACGAACGAACTGCGCACCGCCGCAGAAGACTTCGCCGACTGGCTGTACTCCAGACCACCCGGACGGATCCGGGCCTTAGAAGACCTGGACGCCGTGGCAAGACTCAGAACGGCAATGCGCCACGGGTTGTCCGCCATCGGCCGGGATACCTCGGATCCCCGCAAGGAACAAGTCGCCAACGCCATCAAACAAGTCTTCGACGTCACCGACCGTGTGGCCGGAACCAACGAGGCAGATGTCCTGTGGGTTTCCGACCGCGCGCAATTCGGCAAACAGATCGTGGTGGCACCCCTGCGGGTCGACCAGGCGATCCGCGCCAGTGTTCTCAGCCACCAAACGTCGATCCTCACCTCCGCGACGCTGACTCTGGGCGACTCCTTCGGTCCCATCGCGGCCACAGTGGGATTGACAGGAGACATCGACCCCGAGGACACCGAGCCCAAAGACACCAACTCGCAAGGCACCTACTCGCCAGGTGGCGACCCTGGAAACACCGACCCGAGCGACGCGGACTCGGAAACAACTACCTCCCGCAATGCCGACTCGGAAACCACCGTCTCCCGTGATCCCGACGCGGAAACCACCGTCTCCCGCAATGCCGACGCGGAAACCACCGTCTCCCGCGACTCCGACTCCGATGGCACCCACACCCGTGACACCGACCTGGACGGCGCCAACCCACAGGACTCTGACCAGGGGGGCAAGGGTACCGGAGGCACCCTCCCCCGGGACGCAAACTCGGGTGGCACCCATTCGCGAGGCACAGATCTGGACTACACCGCCACCGATGTCGGCTCGCCCTTCGACTACCGTTCACAAGGAATCTGCTATGTCGCGTCTCACCTGCCTCCACCAGGCCGCGATGGGACCAGCGACGAGACATTGCAAGAAATCGCCGACCTGGTCGAGGCGGCCGACGGCCACACCCTCGGTCTGTTCTCCTCCCTGCGGGCCGCCCAACGAGCCGCCGAGCATGTTCGAACCGTCAGTGACAAGGAGGTTCTCCTCCAATCGGAGGGCCATCTGCCTGAGCTGATTGCCCAGTTCATCGCCGAGCCCGGCACGTCCCTGTTCGGCACCTTGTCCTTGTGGCAGGGAGTCGACGCCCCAGGCGCCACCTGTTCCCTGGTGATCGTCGACCGCATCCCCTTTCCCCGTCCCGACGAACCCCTGATCCAAGCCCGCCAAGAGGATGTCAGCCGGCGCGGTGGCAATGGATTCATGGAAGTCGCGGCTGCTCATGCCGGTCTGATGCTGGCCCAGGGTACCGGCAGACTGATCCGTCGTACCACCGACCAGGGAGTGGTGGCCATCCTCGATTCCCGCTTGCTGAAGGCGAGGTACGGCCCCTTCCTAGTCGCCTCCATGCCACCCTGGTGGATGACCACCGATCGCTCAGTCGTGCTCCAAGCGCTCAGACGGTTGAACCCGTCTCAGTGATGGGGACAGTCCGGATGACGAGGCCACGGTCGATAGGTGACGCGCCCCTCGATCGCAGACAACTCCACTGTCGTCCATGCTGATTCTGGCATCAGCCCCTGTGAATAGGCCATGATGTGCGCGACCGCAGTGGCGGTGGCCCACGCGCTCAGGACCGGGCTGGGATGGGCTGGGATCCGTGACAACTGGAACGCCTGAACCGGCCACGATGGATCTAAAGTTCGCCGTTCCAGATCGCAACACGTGACACAGCTTGTCACACCGGGGATGACGAATGGACCCACGCTAGCCGAATACTCGCAAGCCCGAACGATCAGATGAGGGATGCGCCGATCTGCCAAGTCGGCGATCATGACACGGTCCACATCCACAGTCGCGCTTGCCACCACGTGCAAAACCGGGTCTGATTCGTCCTCATCGGTGCCCGAAGCAGGAGAATTAGCCAACAAGGCCGATATCTGGTCAGCCACAATCCCCTCGCCATCGATGACGGCCCTGACCGGTCCAGATTTCGAGGGACCATCGGCGAGTAGCCCGGAAGAATTCAGTTCGGCCATCACCCATGACACCCACTGTCTGTCGCAGACATCCGCCATCTCATCGGTCGTGTGACAACCGTCCATCAGTCCGATGAGGTCAGCGACTTCGGGACAAACACAACGAAGAACAACAGTACTGCCCCCCGAACCAATGATCAGATCGCTCGATGTCCGCCAGACAGCGATGCGGGGGAGAAGGAGCCGGGGAAACTGCACGTCTCACCATCGTGCTCCTTCACAAGCGACTCACTCAGACTATTCACACCCGGCCAGCACACTGACAACACTCTCGGGGTTTGGCCAACACCTGGGGTTCTGCCCTGGATGTGGGTGATAGTTCCAGGCGAAAGGCGAAAGGTCAACCACATGATGGTGGCGGGCCCACCGCCCGCCACCATCATGTGTCTATGTTCTTATGCCTTGCCAAGGATCCGGTTGAGGTTAGTGCCACAAACAGGGCACTTTCCCTTGGCCATGCGGGTTCCCTTCTCGTTGACAACGATGTCACCACTTGCAGTCCGCTTATCCTTGCACTTGACGCAATAGAATTCGCCCTCATATTTGTCTGACACAATATCCTCCTTGTTTGTAAGAACTCTCAGTCCTCATTATCACATCACCACCGTAGCGCACCCGGGAGACAAACTCGACACGGTTTGCATCGGTGGATTGGCATTTGCCCTGAATCCATCGCTTCAGGCCTGCCCTGGATTCAGGTTTCACCCTCATCGGACAAGAATCGCCTCAGCTCATCGTCCCAGGGGTCCGCCTGACCGGTGGGACGGGCCAGGAATGCTGCCGGATCGGCGATGTCTGGAGGTTGAGGCATGGAGTCGGGATACTTCCACAGGGCGTCGCGGCCCTCAATGCCCCTGGCTTCCCGGACCGCTGCCCAGAATCCGCTGGCTTCGCGGATGAGACGAGGTGTGGCGCTCAATCCGATCAGGGGAGTCACCATGGTCTGGGCGGGGCGACTGGTCGCCCGGTGACGTCTCAAGCTCTCAGACACCGCTTCCCAGCCCGGCAGTCGCTGACTGGCCACACTGGCCGTGACGTCGTCGACCCATCCTTCGACCAGTGCGAGCAGGGTGGACAGCCGCTGGAGGATCTCGCGTTGCTCGTCTGATTGGTCAGGCATGAACAAGATGGTCGAAAAGTCAGTTTGCAGGGCGGCCATCGTCTCCGCCGACACATGATCGGGTACGGCGTCCTCCATCGCCGAGGCGATCGCCTCCGGGTCGACTCGGATCTCTCTGGCGAAGTGCTGGACCAAGGCGATGATCTGCGGTGCGATCCAGCCGACTTCCAGAAAGAGCCGTTGGCGCGCCACCTCTCGCAAGGAGCAATACAGAAGCAATTCTTCCTCATCGAGTTCGGCCTGCTGCTGGATGGCCGCCAGGTTTGTCGGAAGGATTCCCACACTGGCGGTTGGAAACAGAGGCAGGCCGAGGTCAGTCCCGGTCATGGTGGTCGTGGCCGCCTGCCCGAGCCCCTCGCCGACATGGGCCCCGAACATCGCGCTGATCGCCCTCGACATGATCGGGTGCATGATCGACTGCAAACCGACGATCTCCTGGTCGGCGGGTTCTTCCATCCGATGCTGGAGCGCCTCACTGGTCGCTGTGGCCAGGATGCCGATGACGGGCTCGATCATGGATTTCCACGCCGGCAGGCTGGCCTCGATCCACTCTGCCCGGCTCCATACGACCGGAGTCATGGGACTGGGGGGCAGGACGGTGGCCTCCGACAACCATAATTCAGCCAGATGGACGGCATCGGAGACCTGCCGGGAGATCCGAGAACTCGCGGACGGGTCGGGCCCCAGTGATGCCACGAGTTGGCGTGCCATCTGCCGCACCGTCTCCCAGACAACTGTCTCGTCGGACATCCCGTCCGAGGGCATCAGACGCTGCATCAACCTGCGAAACAGGTCCGCCCGTGTCTCGGCGTCGTTGACATCCATGTCTTCTGGCAGCCCGAGATCTCTCAGGAGCCTTCTCAAGGCCTCCATGGGATCCTCGCCGCCGTGTGACAAATCGAATGCGTCCATGGGCATATTCTCTCGCATTCGACAGCTTGGAGATAACATCTGCGCCGAATTGCCCATCGCTCGTGTCGCCTGGACCCCAGAGTTGACCGTGGCGCATGACGCAGCATCGTGTGCCTTCCGGATAGAGTGGTGACGTGCCAAGGAACCTCCTGGAGGGTCGGTGAGGAGAAAGTGAAGAGAGTCTGGACGCTGGTCAGTTCCGCCGTTCTGGTTATCGTCATGGCTGTGGCGATCGCTGTCACGCCGACCAATTTCGTCGCCTGGGCCCCTGGACCGACCGTGGCCCTGCTGGGGCCCGCAGGTTCCCAACCCATCTTCCAAATCGCGGGTCGCGAGCCGTCCGGGCTTGCCGGGCAGATCATGACCACCTCCATGACCCAGACCGGACAAACGTCGGCGCTGACCCTACCTTTCCTCGTGATGGACTACTTTTTGCCCAACCACAATGTCCTACCCCGAGACACGGTCTATCCATCCGGCCAATCAACATCCGAGGCGACAGACGCCCATCGCCAGGACATCCAGGCCTCACGTGCTGAGGCCATGGCAGCCGGAGTCAAACAGGCCGGCATCACTGTTGTTGAGCGTCCGAGCGTCACAGCCGTACGCCAGAACGGACCCTCGAACCAACTGCTCCTGCCTGGAGACTTCATCCTGGCCATCGACGGCACCACCATGAACACCACCAATGACATCCGCCAGTACATACGCAACAAACAAGTCGGAGACCAGGTCGTCGTCACCGTCTTACGGGGCAACACCACCCTTCAAGTCACCATCCCCAAGCTGGCCGGATCCTCGACCGATGGAACCGTGCCTACCCTGGGAATCACCGGGGGAACCGGTTACTCCTACCCGGTCACCATCCAGTTTGATCAAGATGTCGACCAGGGAGACACCGCCCAGGGATTAGCCCTAGCCCTGGCCACGTACGTCATCCTGGCTGACGACGCCGACATCTCCGGTTTGACCATGGCAGCTGTCGGGAACATTTCGGCAGCCGGTGACGTCAGCGCTGTGTCGGGAATCAACGAACACGCGATCTCCGCCTGGCAAGGGCATGCGACGATCCTGTTCATCCCACAGGCCAACTGTTCGGAAATCGCAGATCAGACGAACGGAATGGCGATCGTGCCCGTCACCAGTTTGTCTGACGCTGTCTCGGCCCTCCACAACCACATCGCCAACGGCACTGCGTGGCCGCACTGTTGAGTCGTGGACACGGCGACCCGTAGCGCTCGTCTCCCCTTTCTGCGGCTCGTACGCTAGACTAGTTCGCCACATCACTTCCCAGGAGGCTTCGTGGCAAAGGCGCACAATCAGTCCCCCTTGCGGGCTCGCACTGTTATCCCCACCATCGTGATCATTGTTGTTTTGGTCTACGCCTACACCGTCCTCGCGACGGTGTGGACGAATCACCTCTGGTTCCGGTCCGTCGGTTATCACCAGGTGTTCACGACACTTCTAGGAACACAGGTACTCTTGTTCATCGTTGCCGCTCTCGTCATGGGCGCCGCAGTGTGGGTCAACATGTGGCTGTGCATGCGTACCAAACCGGCAACTGGAACCCGTACTGCTCAACAAGTATCGTTCCACGCTCTGTCCGGCTGGGCGCGCAAAGCCGTCTTGTTCGTGCCAGCCGTGATCTTCGCGCTGATGGCCGGTGTGTCCTCTCTGAGCAATGTGAACACCTACTTGGCGTGGGTCAACCAGGTTCCCTTCGGACAGACCGACGCTCGGTTCAACCTCGACATTTCGTTCTATATCTTCGACTACCCCTGGTACCGCATCGTCACCAACTATTTCCTGACCGTGACGGTCATCTGTGCCATCATCGCGTTGGTCGGCCACTTCCTCAACGGCAGTTTCTTGGCCGAGTCCAATGGGAAGCGAGTCACATCGCGAGGCGCCCACTTGCATATCGGCATCCTGCTGGGTTTGATCACGATCGGATACGGCGTGACAAAACTCCTCGACCGCTACGGCGTCCTGGTCACCCCGGGCGGGCTGCTCGACGGTCTGAAGTACACCGGCGACCATGCCCAACTGACCGCCAATCTGGTCCTGGCGATCATCGCCTTCCTCACCGCCATCCTGTTCTTCGCCACCGCCTCTGGGCGTGGATGGCGTCTGCCCCTGGTTTCCGTGGCACTGGTGGTCGTCTCCTCGTTGGCGATCGGCGGCGCCTATCCAGCCTGGATCCAGTCCTTCACGGTCAACCCGACCGAACCGGACAAGGAGCGGCCGTACATGATGATGAACATCGCCGCGACGCGCCAGGCCTACGGCATCGAAAATGTCCAGATGGACGATTATTCTGCTGTGACGACCACGACGGCCGGACAGTTGAAGTCCGATGCCGAGGCCCTTCCCGGAATCCGTCTGATCGACCCCGAGATGGTCCAGAACACCTTCGAGCAACTCCAGCAGGTACGTGGCTACTACAGCTTCTCCCCGGTGCTGGACGTCGACCGGTACGTCATCGATGGAAAAGAGACCGATGTCGTCTTGGCGGCCCGGGAGATGGACCACTCCGGGCTCGATCCCGCGGTCCAGAACTGGAACAACCTTCACACCGTCTACACCCATGGGTACGGCCTCGTGGCGGCGTACGGCAACCGTCGTCAAGCCGATGGCGAACCCGACTGGCTGGCTCGCGACATCCCAACAGTGGGTCCCTTGACAGCAGATGAACCCCGGATCTACTACGGGGAAATGGCGGATGACTATGCCATCGTCGGACGCGAGGACGGGCAGACCCCGATCGAGTACGACACCCCGGGCGGCGGCGCCCAGACCGGTGAGCAGTACAACACCTATTCCGGAACCGGCGGCGTCCCCATCGGGTCACTCGGCAATCGGTTGCTCTACGCGACCCGTTTCGCCTCCGTCAATCTGTTGTTGTCCGACCGGGTCAATTCCCAGTCGAAGATCCTGTACGACCGGGCTCCTTTGGACCGTGTCCACCTCGTCGCTCCCTGGCTGACCACCGATTCGGACATCTATCCGGCGATCGTGGACGGGCGGATCGTGTGGATCGTGGATGCCTACACCACCAGCACGTACTATCCCAATTCCCAGCGGGTCACCTATGAAGACGCGATCTCCGACCTGTTGACCAATCCCAATTCCCAGTACGTTCCCAAGTCCCAGATCAACTACATCCGCAACTCGGTCAAGGCTGTCGTCGACGCCTACGACGGGACCGTGACGCTGTATGCCTGGGACGAGTCGGACCCCATCTTGCAGACCTGGATGAAGGTCTTCCCGGGAACCGTCCAGCCCAAGTCGGCCATCTCGGATGCCCTGATGGCCCATCTGCGCTATCCGGAAGACTTGTTCAAGATCCAGCGCCAGGTTCTGGCCCGCTATCACATGACCAACCCAGAGTCGTGGTACAGCCAGTCCGACCTGTGGAAAATCCCGGCGTACCCGGTCAAGGAACGCAACACCGGCGCCAAAGAACCGACGTACTTCTTGTCCATCAAGTGGCCCGACGCCCAGCTCAACGGCGTGACAGTCCCGGGCGACCCCGGCCCGCTGTTCAGCCAGACCACGGTCTACACGCCCAACAACCGTGAGAACCTGGCCGCCTACATGTCTGTCGTGGCCGAGGCGAGTTCTCCCGAGTACGGCCAGATACGGATCTTGCGAATGTCCGACACCCAGCAGATCGACGGGCCCAGCCAGGCGTACAACAACATGATGGCCGATACCCAGGTGTCGAGCCTGCTGCTGCCGTACTCCTCCGATAGTTCCTCGGCGACCGCCCAGAAGGGCAACCTGTTGACGATCCCGCTGGGCGGGGGCTTGCTCTACGTCGAGCCGATCTACACCAAGCAAGTCAACACCGACGCGGCGTTCCCGATCCTGAGGTTCGTGGTGGTTCGCTTCGGCACTCAGGTCGGCGTCGCCACGACTCTCCAAGGAGCCCTGGATCAGGTCTTCTCCGGGGACGCGGGCGCCACGACCGGTGAGACCGATTCCACCGACACCTCCACCGCGGCTCCTGATGAGTCAGGCCAGACGCAGCAACAGATCGTCGAAGCGGCGTTGGCAGACGCCGAATCCCAGTTCCAGGCAGCCCAGCAGGCTCTCCAAAATGGTGACCTCGCGGGCTATCAGGCGGCCAATCAGGCGGCACAGGCGGCTGTGCAAAAGGCCATCACCGCCATGGGGCAGTGAGGAACTCAGCTCGGTTCGAATCCTGGATCGGTCAGCTCGCTGGTGTCTGCGACGGCGACGATGCTGACCGTGTCCGGGTCCACCAGCGATCGGTACGCGTCCATGGCGCTGTGCGGGGTCACCTTGTTCAGTGCGGCCAGGGCCGTGGTGACATGGTCGAGGTCGAGCCGGGCCGCCGCCAGTGTTGCAGCTTGGGCGGTGATCGCTTCGGCGGTGTCGAAGGACAGCGGTGCTGACTGGGTCAGATAGCTGATGGCCTGGCGTACTTCCTCATCGCTGAAAGGTGTGTCGGCTCTGAGAATCTTCAGGGTTTCCGCGACCAGATCTGCGGTGGCCTCAGTACGGGTGGAGGTGGCCAGGTCGATGATCCCCCCAGCACGGAAGGGGCGCGCGTTCATCGACACGGCATAGGTGTAGCCCCGCTCTTCTCGCAGGATTTGGTTCAACCGGCTGTTGAACATCCCGCCCATGATCGTCACGGCGACCTGCAGATCGTGCCATCGCGGGTCCTTGCGGTCGACACCGTACCATCCGAGGCGAACGTCCGTTTGGACCGCGCCGTCCCGGTGAATCAACTGGCGGCGTGGCTGACCAGCCCTGATGGGTTCGGGAGCCACGCTCGTCCCGCTCTTCCCCCAGGCTTCGAAGGCTCTCCGGACGCTGCCCATCGTGTCGATACCGCTGAGGTCTCCGGCGATGATCAGCGTCGCCTGCTGCGACCCATAGTGCCAGGCATGGAATCCGGTCACATCGTCGGGTGTCAACCCGGAAACCTGGTCGGTGTCGCCACCGATCGGGCGGGCGATCCTCAAGCGCGAGTCCAGGAGGGTTTTCCTCAAAGCGGTGGAGGCGAGGAAGGCTCCCCGGGACTCCTGCTGTTCGATCTCGGCCAGGCGGTTGGAGGTGATCCTCGCCACGTCTTGGCTGTCGAATCCAGGAGTGGTCACCACTTCGGCGAACAGGACCAGGGCCTCGTCCAAGCTGTCATAGGGCACATCGAGCAGGCATTGGGTGGTCGATTGTCCGACCAGTCCGCTGAATTGGGCTCCCACACCTTCCAAGGCGGTCGCGAACCCAGTCCCCGGATGAGCGAGGGTGCCTTCGTCCAAGGTGCGCACGGCGATGGTCGCCACCCCTTCTTTGCCGGCTGGTTCGGCGTTGAGCGGTACTTCCAAGACCAGATCGCAGGACAAGATCAGCTGGCCCGGCAGGTCGTACGCCCACACTGTCAACCCGTTGTCCAAGGTGGTCACGGCCGGTGTCGGGAAGGTCCATCCCGCTGCGGGGAGAACAGTGGGCCGGGCAATCATCGCGACCTGCGATACGTCAGAACGCTGCGGTTCTCAGGCCTGAGCCAGGTCGAGAAGACATTGTGGACGTTCTCGGCTGTCAGCGCGTGCACGGTGTCGAGGTGACGGTTGACCTCGTGGGGGTCGTCGAACAAGGACCATGCGGCGCTGATGTGATCCGCCCGGTTCTCGACGCTGGCCAGGTCGGACAAGAACTCCCGGTCCTCCGCCTTCTTCGCCCGGGTCATCTCCGCGGTGTCCGGACCGTCCTGGCAGAAACGCTCCCAGGTCGACATCATGGCGGCCTCCACGGTTTCCGGTGAGACATCGTCGGTGCAGGATGCCGAAGCGACGACGACAGAGTTGCCGTGCTCCAATCCCAGATCGAAAGCCTCGACGCTGTCGGCCAGATTAGAGCGGACGAGATCCTCGTGCAACCGGGAGGTCATCGACCCGGCGAGGATGCCCAGGCCGAGCCCGATCGGGTCGTTGGCGTCGTCAGCGACCGGGGGAGTCAGCCAGCAGCAGTAGACCACGTCCTGGGGTACATCCGCGACCAGATCCGCGCGTGGAACACCTGTCAGGGACGGCAGGCAAGCCAACTCGGGGCTCGTGGCCTGCTGTCCTGAACCGATCCGGGAAAAGTACGTGTCGACCAGAGCGAAACCTTCATCGGGCTGGATGGCGCCGGACAAGGTGAGGATGAGATTGGCCGGACAATAGTGACGGTTGAAGAAGGCGTGGACATCGCCGAGGGTTGCCGAATCGAGGTCTTCCATCGAACCGATCGGCAGGTGGGAGTACGGATGGGTGTCAGGGAAGGCGAGCCGCATCAATACTTGAAACGCGTCTCCATAAGGGACATTGTCGTACCTGAGCCGTTTCTCCTCCTTGACGACGTCACGCTGGGTGTCGAGGCAGGTCTGGTCGACTGCCTCCAACAAAGAGGACAACCGTTCGGCTTCGAGCCACAGAGCCAGGGGGAGGGCGGTCCCGGGAACAGCTTCGAAATAGTTGGTACGGTCGAAGCTGGTCGTGGCATTGGAATTGCCGCCCAGACCCTGGAGTACGGCCACATGCTCTCCGGCGTCGACGTGCGCGGACCCGGAGAACATCAGGTGCTCGAACAAGTGCGCAAAACCAGTCTTGCCCGGATCCTCGTGGACGGAACCGACCCCGTACCATAAATTGACCGCCACCGCGGAAACCCACGGATCGGGATTGACCACGACACGGATGCCATTGCCAGTCGTCGCAGTGTGTAAAGGATAGGTGTGATCCACCCGCCAGAGCTTACCCTGGATCCTCTGAATCCACCGACCCATGCCTACTGTACGTCCACATCTGGGCACGTCGACGCATCGGTCCACGCTCACCAGGACCACCGCTGGATGCCCCGAACCGCATTGTGCAACAGCCAATCGACGCTCTAGGATCGTGAATGTGGCTATCGACATGAAGCGTCCCGTGGCTCCTGACCCGTACTCCCTTCTTCCATCGGTTCCGAAATTCACTTTGACTAGCACTGATATTCGTGATGGCGAAGCCCTGCAGCTGGCTCAAACCTCCGAGGGAGGCAACGTCTCCCCACAGCTTTCCTGGTCTGGTCACCCGGAGGAGACGCTCAGTTTTTTCCTCACGTGTTTCGATCCGGACGCTCCTCGCGAGGGTGGATTCTGGCATTGGGTCGTGGCGGACATTCCGCCATCGGTGACCAGCGTGCCGCCCGGACTTGCCAAGTCTGTGGTCAAGGTGATCGCCAGCAGGATCTTCCAGCCATCCTCCTCGGTCGCCGTGGCCGAGGCGGTCGACCTGCCCAACGGCATGGGTACCGTCGGTTTCCTGGGAGCGTCCCCGCCGAAAGGTGACCGGCCTCACCGTTACCTGTTCGCGGTCCATGCCCTGGACGTGGCCCATCTCGAACTCCCGCACGGGCGCCGTACTGCTGCTGCACTGGTGGCCGCGACTGCTGTCCCGCACACCTTGGCCAGGGCGGTCCTGACCGGAACCTTTCGCCGATGAGTGTGCACCCCGACCCGCCATCCTGGGTGAAAACGGCCATCTGGTGGAGTGTCTATCCGCTGGGAGCGTGCGGGGCGCCCATCCGCGAACCCGATGTCACCGGCGTCCACCACCGGTTGCGCCGGCTCGAAGCCTGGCTCGATCATCTCGTTTCCCTAGGCTGCAACGGTTTGGCCCTGGGCCCGATCTGGGCTTCCAGCACCCATGGGTACGATGTCATCGACCACTTGGGCGTCGACCCCAGGCTGGGTGATGACGAGGATGTCAACCACCTGCTGGCCGCCTGCCATGATCGTGGTGTGCGAGTCCTGCTCGACGGTGTCTTCAACCACGTCTCAGTCGAACACCAAGCAGTACGCGAGGTGCTCGCCCATGGCTGGGACCACCCTTCGGCTGCGCTCCTGCGTGCCGACCCCCGCCGTACTGACAACTTGTCACGGTTCGAGGGCCACGATGGCTTGGTCGAACTGGACCACTCCCATGCCGCTGTGGCCGACTACGTGGTCCAGGTCATGACCCATTGGCTGGACAGCGGAGCAGACGGTTGGCGCCTCGACGCCGCGTACCGGGTCCCGACCGCTTTCTGGGCCGCAGTCCTGCCGCGGGTTCGTGCCAAGCATCCGGACGCTCTGATCGTCGCCGAAATCCTCCACGGTGACTACGGAGCGATCGCAGACAAGGCCAGTTTCGACTCTGTCACCCAGTACGAGTTGTGGAAGGCAATCTGGAGCGGGCTGAAGGACCGCAACCCCCACGAACTGTCCTGGGCGTTGCAGCGCCACGAGCACACGAGGGGACACGAAATCCCGTGGACCTTCGTCGGTAATCATGACGTGACCAGGATCGCCACCCAGGTCGGGCCTGCGGCTGCCAGGGTTGCGACGGCCATCATGATGACCCTTTCGGGCACTCCGGCTGTGTACTACGGCGACGAACTTGGCTGGACGGGACTGAAGGAGGACAGGGTCGGCGGTGACGACCAGATCCGGCCGGTTCTGCCCGATGAGCCCAGTCAGTGGTCCGGTGAACAGGCCGACACTGTCCGTCAGACTCAATTGGCGATCCGGATGCGCCGGACTCACCCCTGGGTGGCGGACTCCAGCACCGAAGTTGTGGCCTGTACCCAGCACACTCTCGTCTGGCGCAGCGTTAATGGACCGGATTGGATAGAAGCCACCCTGGATCTGAACGGCGAACCTTGTCTGACAGTGCGGGATCAAGCAGGAGAAGTGCTGCCGACCCGATAGCCAGACTTGATGGTTCGTGTAAGATGAACCACGACCTTGTACCACTTTCGGAAGCAGGCTGGCACAAACCATTTCGGCAGCGGGTTTCACACGATTGGTACGAGCACCGGTGGGTCCAAACCCGGACGATGCTTTGGCTCATCGAGGATGTCCAGCGTAGATATCGTGGCGTACTCACCACGAGCGGCAGCGAGTATGGAAGGTTGATCATGGTTGATTCAGGGAGTTACGAACTGTTTGATCCAGTTGGTGTCGAGCCCGATTTCAATCCCGATCCTGTCGCTCAGATGATCAATGTCCAAAAGCACTTTGGACATCTCCATGTCCTCAAGGACATCAACCTGACAGTGAATCGCGGAGAAGTGGTGGTCGTGATCGGGCCCTCCGGGTCAGGCAAGTCGACGTTGTGCCGCACGATCAACCGCCTCGAACCCATTGATTCAGGACAGATTCTGATCCAGGGCAAACTCTTGCCCCAAGAAGGACGGGATTTGGCACGGCTGCGGGCAGATGTCGGCATGGTGTTCCAGTCCTTCAACCTGTTCGCCCACATGTCGATCCTCGACAATGTGACCTTGGGCCCGCGCAAGGCGCGCAAAGTGCCCAAAGCCAAGGCAGAAGCCGAGGCACTGGCCTTGCTCGACCGGGTGGGCATCAAGGATCAGGCGAAGAAGCTCCCGGCGCAATTGTCCGGAGGCCAGCAGCAGCGTGCGGCGATTGCGCGTGCCCTGGCCATGCACCCGGTGCTGATGCTCTTCGATGAGCCCACCAGCGCCTTGGACCCCGAAATGATCAACGAAGTCTTGGACGTCATGGTGTCCTTGGCCAAAGAAGGGATGACGATGATCGTCGTCACCCATGAGATGGGATTCGCCCGCCGGGCCGCCGACCGGGTGGTCTTCATGTCGGACGGATTGATATTGGAAGAGGGAAGCCCTGAGGCCTTCTTCACCACACCACAGACAGATCGGGCCAAGGATTTCCTGGCCAAGATCTTGCACCACTAGCGTGCTGTAGCGAACTGTGCCGTCAGCCGGGTCTCGCGAACAAGAGAAGTGAGGCTGGGATCCGGTTCTGAGATGGCGACCCGTGATGCTGCGACAGGCTCTCAGGGACACCGAATCTGTGCCAAGACTGGCACACACGAAAGGAACATCACCAATGAAGAAAATGCTCTTTGGCATTATCGCCGCGGCCGTCAGCCTCGGCATGGCAGGATGTGCGACCAACGCGTCCAACCCCAACTCCAGCGGTTCTGGCGCGAAGGAACCGGCCCTGGAGGTCGTCGGAAAGCCCTTCTCCACAGAGAGGTACGGGGTCGGCATCCCCAAAGACAGCCCGTACTGCGACCAAATCAACCAGGCCATCCAGTCCATGATCTCTGACGGAACCTGGCAGGCGAAGCTGAACTCCGAGATGACCGGCGTGAAGTACACCCCCAATCCCGCGACCAACCCTCCGGCACAGTTCGAGACCTGTGACGCACCGGGCACAGCCCCACTCGTCACTCCTGGCAAGATCACCATCGGCATCAGGTTCGACCAGCCCCACCTGGGCTTCAAGGACGGCAACACCTACACCGGATTCGATGTCGACGTGGCCACCTACGTGGCTGGCAAGCTCGGTTTCACTCCTGATCAGATTGTGTGGAAAGAGGCGGTCTCCGCCCAGCGCGAAACCCTGCTGCAGAACCATCAGGTGGACATGATCTTCGCCACATACTCGATCACCGATGCGCGCAAGGAAAAGGTCTCCTTCGCTGGACCCTACTTCGTGGCGGGCCAGGATCTGCTCATCCGGGCAGGCGACACCTCGATCACCGGTCCCGAATCTCTCAACAACGGCAAGAAGCTCTGCTCAGTGACAGGCTCCACGCCGGCACAGAACATTCAGGACAATTATGCCCAGCAGGTCCAACTGGTTCAGTTCACGACCTATTCCGAATGCGTCCAGGCTCTGTTGACCAACAAGGTTGACGCCGTCACCACCGATGACATCATCTTGGCGGGTCTCGCGGCAGCCAGTTCGCAGTAATCACGATCACCTCGTTGGTGGGACATGGGGCGCGCTGTCCCCATGTCCCATCCGACTCGGTCGTACTGACTACTCCCTCAGTGAGGTGTGAAAGGAGTTTTTCGTGGATTATCTCAGCCGCTACTGGGCATTCATGGCGAAATACAACGTCCTGAACGCCTTCTGGGTCAATATCTCCCTCACCCTCGCTGCGGGCGCCTTGGCCCTGATCCTGGGTACGATCGCCGTCACGATGCGGATCAGCCCGGTCTCTTCCCTGCGCCTGGCGAGCACTTTCTATGTCAACGTTTTCCGCGACATCCCCTTGACTGTGGTCATGGTCATCATGGCCTCCGTTGTGTGGATGCAGCTCAATGTCTCGTTTTCCAACGACTTCCACGTCGACTTCTACATCCTGGCCATCATCGGGCTGGGCATCTACCATTCCAGCTTCATCGCCGAGGCGCTCAGATCGGGGATCAACACCGTGCCCGTGGGGCAAGCCGAGGCGGCCCGGGGGATAGGGCTGACCTTTCTGCAGTCGACACGGATCGTGGTGCTGCCCCAAGCTTTCCGCGGATCCATCGCCCCGATCGGCAACACCATCATCGCCCTGATCAAGAACACCACCGTCGCCTCAGTCACCGGTGTCAGCAATGAGACCTCGTCCACCATGCAGGCCGCCATTGAAATGGGCCCACAGTTCATCTTCCTGATCTTCCTCACCTTCGCTCTCGGGTACGTCATCATCGTCATCCCGGTGGGTCTGTTGTCGACCTCCTTGTCCAGAAGATTGGCGGTGAAGAGATGAGTCCCAAGAAGCAGGCGTCCAGCGTTTTCTTCGACGTTCCTGGTCCCAAGACCAGGCGGATCACTCTGATCGCCAATATCGTCGGGGGAGCTATTGTCGCAGCGATTCTCGTTGTCATCGCCTTGAAACTTCAGGCCCAAGGTCAACTGGAACCCGCGATGTGGAACGTGGTGGTTGAGCCAGTCTCGTGGACCGCGTACATCCTGCCAGGTCTGATGGCCACCCTGACGGCGGCGGCTGTGGCCATTGTGGGGGCCTTGATCTTCGGCCTGATTTTCGGTGTTGCCCGCCTCGCCCACCTCGGTGTCGTCCGCTGGGTGGCCGGGGTCATCGTGGAATTCTGCAGGGCGGTCCCTGTGCTATTGATGATGATTTTCCTGTGGTACTGGTTCGGTTCGCTGTCGTTCATTCCCGACCCGAGCTTCTGGGCGGTCGTCGTCGCGCTGATCTTGTACAACGGGTCGGTCGTCGCCGAACTGGTCCGATCCGGTGTCATCAACCTGCCCACGGGGCAGCACGAGGCGGCGTCGGCGATCGGATTGACCCGGATCAAAGCCTTGCAACATGTGCTTGTTCCACAAGCCCTCTTGTCGATGCTGCCGGCTCTGGTGGCTCAGTTGGTCGTCGCCCTGAAAGACTCAGCTCTCGGTTCGGCGATCGCGTACTCGGAGCTGTTGCGGGAAGCCCGCTTGCTCGGGACACCGCTCAACACCTTGCAGACCTTGTTTGTTGCCTCTGTTATTTTCATCCTCATCAATTACGGCCTGGGCAAGCTGGGAGAGAGGCTCGCCCGGATGATGCGCGGGCGCGGGCTGACTCTGGACGAGAAGATGGCCGAAGACATGCCGATCAATGTCTCAGCCTCGGGGGCTCAGGCGATGCTGGAGAATCCCGACGACGAGCCCATTTTCGACGAGTCCACGCGGCTTCGTCAGGAGGCCACGGGGGACCGGCGTCACTTATGATGGTTCCGTGAACGTGGGGGACAACCGATTCCAGATGTACGGGGCAGCAATGACCCATACTTCCTTCGCCAACCCTCGTGGCGCCTCTCAGCCGCAACCCACGTGGCTCAGTCCTCTCCTGGCGCGGCTGGATCCCCTGGATCAGGCCTGGCCTGAGGTGGCTGATGATCAACGCGGGTCAGCGGTCATCGCCCTGCTGAGGCTGAGCGAGGACCCAGATCTCGTCTTGACACTACGCTCACCCGACCTCGAACACCATGCGGGCCAGATCTCACTGCCCGGAGGGGGCAGGGAGCCAAGCGACGCGGCTCCCAGCGACACCGCCTTGCGCGAGGCCCAGGAAGAGATCGGGCTGCCACCGGCGTCGGTGACTCCTCTGGGCCAGATGCGCACCCACGAGATATCCGTCAGTCAAAACTGGGTGATTCCCGTGGTGGGAGTGTGGTCCGGAACAGAGACCGTCGCACCGAAGGACATGGAAGAGGTCGACTCGGTCTTGCGGTGGTCGATCTCGCAGCTGGCCGACCCGGCACACCGCGTGATGGCCCGACACCCAAGAGGCGGCAGGGGCCCGGCCTGGGACATGGGGGAGTTGTTCTTGTGGGGTTTCACCGCTTGGGTAGTTGATTCCCTGCTGCGTCTGGGTGGGTGGGAACAGCCCTGGGACCACACCAGGATGGCCGAGATCCCCGCCCGTTTTATGGGCAAGTCGCCCTCGGATCGCTGATCACGAACCCCACCTTCGCTGGGCGTTTCCCGACTGATGCCCGGCTGACGTCACAGTATGCTTCGGCACACGCTTCGTCAGTTGCCCTGATCCATCTGGACGCGCATCCGGCTGGCTGCCTGGACGAGGTCAGCGACGCACTCCGGGCGTATCAAGGACATCAGGGTGGCCTGAACCTGGCCCATGTACTCGGGGGTGAACGTACCTTCGTCCTGATGGCGAAAGCTCTCCGCCATGACCGACTCGGCCTGGTCTTCTTTGCCCGGCTGTACCCTCGCCAGGATGAAATCGTGGAACTTTTGTTGACTGGAATCCATGGTCTTCTTCTTTCCAATGGTGTTTGACCCGAATCCACCGATCCATTGCTACTGCGCGGCACTGTGGGGGCACGCTGGCTCGTCGGGCGTCGCTCAACAGACGTCCAGTCTGCCTTCACGCCACCCGCCGACCCATCGCACCCCCACAGTGTCGCTCGCAACGCAAGCGATCGGTGGATTCGGGTTTGAGACAGTCGGGTCGATTTCGAAGACCTTCGCCTCGGGCCCATACTCCAGCGCGGCCACGGTGGACACGGCGAGAAGGTCCGGGCGCTCGGCAGTTGGCACGGGATTCAGGGATTCGAACATGGCTCCATCATGCTCTGGTGTGCCCATGGACACCACTGTGTCTCACGCCCGTCATAACTGTTTGCGGTCGAACACGGCTAGCGAGGCCGCCATGATGACAACGATCGCAGCCAGGCAGATCCACAGAGCGGGCAGATAGTCGCCCAGGGTGTTGTGTCCGGACAGGAGGTTGACGGTGCCGCCGGCCAAGGAAATGGGATTGTACTTGGCTGCCTGCGGTGCGATGTTGACCAGGTTGAGCACGATGATCACCGCGGCGGCCGCGAGCAGGGCTCCATAGATGTTGGACTGAATGATCCCGCCGAGGATCAGCAAGGCGATCAGCAACACGCCGAACACCCACAGGCAAGTGAAAGCCAGAAAGGCGTGGGACAGCGGGCCGTTGCCCCAGAAATACAGTGTGTATCCCCATGTCACCAGCAGTGCCAGTCCATAGCAGAGCGTCCACATAACGGTGGCGGAGACGAACTTGGCCCAGATCACGGTCGAGCGGGGCAGCCCCTTGGCCAGGAAGTTGGTCAGCGTACCTTTCGCCAATTCGGTCCCCATGATCCCGCAGTCGACGATCACCAGAATCAGCACGCCCAATTGACTGATGTTCTTGAAGAACTGTCCCCAGGAGTCCAGTGCGGTGGCGGGCGGCACGCGGAGGATGGCGCCACCGCCCATGTCCGTGCCGTTGAGCAGATCGGGGACCATCTTGGCCAACAAGGGGCTCAACACACCCAGGGCCACGAAAGCGGCCACCATGATCAGCAGTCGGTACGTCCGCAGGCTCTCCTGGAATTCCTTCCCCAAGAAGGATGAGAACGCTCTCATGCCACAGCCTCCAGGAAGAGGTTCTCCACGCTTGGCGCGAGTGCTTCGAAACGGACGGGCAGGATGTCGTGCTCGGCGAGCAGATGCAGGATGGCCATGTCAGCTTTGGGGTCAGTGGTCCGTACTGTGACCTCGGTGTCGGTTTGGTCCGCGAGCAACCTTGCGGGCACAAGGGAGCGGAACCGGGCCAGGTCATCCGGGTGGGAGAACTCGATCTGTAAGCCAGTGGATCCGTGTCTGGCCTTCAGGTCGGCGAGGTTCCCGTCCAGGACGATGGTTCCGTGGTGCAGGACGGCAGCCCTGTCACAGATCCGTTCCACGTCGGAGAGCACATGGGTGGAGAACAGTACTGTGGTGTCGGCTGAGATCTGATGCAGCAGGTCGAGCACTTCTTTACGCCCGACAGGGTCCAAAGCGGAAGTCGGTTCGTCGCAGATCAGCAGCCGTGGACTGTGGATGAGAGCCTGTGCGACGCCCAGGCGCTGCCGCATGCCGCGTGAGAAGGAACCGATCCTCTTGGTCACTTTGGCAAGCCCCACCATCTCCAGCAGTTCTGTGCTGCGCCGGGCGATCTGCGACGTGCTCATCCCCGCGATCTGGCCGCACAACCGCAGATACTCCTGTGGTCGGAAGTACGAATAGAACTGCGGCACATCGGGCAGGTAGCCAACGTACCGATTGCTCTTCGTCATGCCGAAACGAACTTTCTCGCCGCACACGTGCACCGATCCGGAATCGGGTTTGAGCAGCCCGAGAATCATCTTCATGGTGGTTGTTTTGCCCGCCCCGTTCTCGCCGATGAACCCGAAGACCGAGCCCGCCGGAACTGAGAGGGAGATGTCTGTGATGACCGTTGTCTTGCCGAAACTCTTGGATAGATGCTCGACCTGAAGGACATCCGTCATTGCTCGTCGTCCTGATTCTCACCCCGTCCGACCGCGAAGTAGAGGATCGGCCCAATGATATTGAACAGTACGGAAATGACGACCCACACCCAGCGGTTCCCGAAACGATAGTTCTTGTGGGTGAAGATGTGGATGAGGGCAGCGATCATCAGCCCCACCTCGATGACTGCCAGCGGGATGATGATTGGCAGGTACGACCGCAATTGGTCTGTCATGGGACTCCTCCCCAACTCAGGAGCGGCGATGTCACGTCTGGTGTGATCATCTCGGCATCCATGACCATGATAGACGGGTTGGCCCCCGGATCCACCGATTTCTTCTGTCGCGCGCCCTCCGGTGCGAACACCAGGCCCCCTGCCGGTTCTCTATCTGAGATTAACTTGTGAGCCGTCAGGATAGTAGCTATGTTGAAAACATCCGACAGTGCTTGCTGGTCCGGGTTTTTCAGGAAATATCCCTCATCTGGCCGTCCCAGCAAGCCCCCGACATTCGACCCATGGAGGACAGCGATGACGACATATCAGGATTTGGCAGACAAGGTTGTACTGATCACCGGTGGCGGTGGAGGTATTGGCAAGGCTGCGGCGCGGGCATTCCTCGGCCAGGGCTGCTCGGTCGCCCTGGTCGACATCGCGGCCGGTCCTCTCGCCGAAGTCGCGGCGGACCTGGCAGCTCCCGAAGGCCGGTTGATCACCATCACCGCCGACATTTCCAAAGAAGAGGACGTACGGGCGTACGTCGCCGAGACCGTCCGGGTGTTCGGCACGATCGATGTCTTCTTCAACAACGCTGGAATCGAAGGCAAGGTGGCCCCCCTGGTTGACCAGAACATGGACGACGTGGACAAGGTCTTCGCCATCAACATCCGCGGGACCTACATGGGCCTGAAGCACGTCTTGCCCGTCATGTACGCCAAGAAGTCCGGCTGCGTGATCAACACCTCATCGGTCGGCGGACTAACCGCCGGACCAGCGCTCGGGACCACCCCCTACGTCACCAGCAAGTTCGCGATCACCGGCCTGACCCGTTTGGCCGCTAACGAGTCCGCCGCTTACAACGTACGCGTGAACTCCGTCCACCCGGCCCCCGCCAACACCGGAATGATGCGCCGCCTGGAGGAGGGCATCGCCCCCGGCCACGGCGAGGAAGCCAAGCAAGCCATCTCCGCCGGAATCCCCCTGGGCCGCTACGCCGAAGCCGAAGACGTCGCCAAGGCAGTCCTCTTCCTAGCCTCCGAAGCCTCCAGTTTCATCACCGGCGACCAACTCAGAGTAGACGGCGGCCAACTCAACTGACAGGTTCGTACCCTGGTTGCCTTTGAAGAGGGTGGGAAGACCCAGCGATAGGCCACACTGATGGACCTGGAAAACAAGACCAAACTATCCAACGGGTGGTGCCCAGCGAGCGTGAGTCTCCCATCTCGGGACTCGAACATGCATTTGAAAAGCACCAATGGACTCTGGATCCAGACGACCCGACGACCATGGAGGTCTGCAATCATCTGACATGTGCCAACCAGCCACCTGGGCGCTTGGGGAGACAGTCTCGTTGAACGAGCAAATGCTCGCTGCCTGCACTGTGTCCTTCGCCCTGACCAGCCTGACATTCTGAGTTCTCATTGTTAGGCCTGTGATCAACAACCTTCGGCTATCCCAACCTCTGAGAGGGAAAACTTTAGCCTCACTATCCTGATATCCGATGTTGACTTAGCTTCTGGTGGAAGAATGTCAACCATGACAGAACCCAGCGCCGATCTCACCGTCTTCTTCGCTTATGGGAGTTCTTCGCCGCTGCGGGCGGAGACAATGCGTGATGCGATAAAAGCATGTAACAAACTAGGTCTTCAGGCCGAGGGGTGGGAGGAGATGCTGGTTGGAGGCAGACTTTTAGTCGACGCGATCACTGAGCGAATCCGATCAAGTGCAAGTCTCGTCGCAGAGGTTAGCTCCCTCAATGCGAACGTGCTATTCGAGGCGGGTTATGCGCTTGCTCTTGGCAAGCATGTTTATTTGGCCTTGGATAACTCTGACCAACGCGCAATTACGAATTGGCGTCAGTTCGCGATGGCAGACACGATCGGCCGAGTAGAGTACAACGATAATTCGAACAGACTTGCCGAACAGTTAGTGACTCTCCTGAATGACCCAAAGGGCTCTTTGCTTGAAGAGATGTTGGCCGAGGGTCGACCTCGCGAGCCAAATGCTGTGTTTGTCCCAGCGGTACCACTCAACTTTAACGCTGCTGAACGCCTCCAAGCACTCCTAGATCGCAAAACGGATCTGAAGTTGCTAGCCCGGGGAGACGATTTAAGTTTGGCGCAACTGCCGTATTACGTTGGTGAAGTCTATCGATCATCAGCTGCGATATTCCATCTGATGCTTCCTCGCCGGATCAACGCAGATGTCAACAACGCTCGTGCTAGTTTCTTGGCAGGTATTGCCCGTGGCTTCGAACTGCCAACCTTGATGGTAGCTGAGGCTGGATTTCAGTGTGCGTTAGATTACAAAGACATCATGTACTCGTATGATACGGCAGCACACTTAACTGAGCATGTGGAGCATTGGCTTGGACAACTCCCAAGCCCAAGGGGATCGAATAAGCGTCTCGGACGACTGAAACTTGATATTGAACTTCCCTTGCGCTCCTTTGGGAAATACGTGGCGGAATCGGAGCGCGATGATCTTACCAAGTACTTCGTCCAAACAAACGAGTTTGAAGCAGTGATGTCAGGCAGGGCCCAGATATTCACAGGTCGTAAAGGAACGGGAAAGACGGCCACAATGCTTCAAGCTGTGGAAGAGTTACGCAAGGACAAACGGATCCTAGTTGTTCCCGTCAAACCGAGCTCGTATGACCTCGCCGGTCTTGTCAACCTCCTAGGTTGGTTTGTGGACTCTGGTCGACGTGACTATTTCTTAGTACATCTTTGGACGAACTTACTGACTTCTGAAATTGCAATTCGAGCAATCAGCCATGCCGAAGAGTTACCAGCTGGACTCGGGGGTGATGATCGAGTTGCAGCCCTCGCTGGTGTCCTTGAGTCGATGAGCATCGACAGAGAAGCTGACATGTCGACCAGACTTGACACAATTCTGAATGATCTCCAGGGAACCGGCGCAGGAGATATAGAGGAGGCCACCCAACGGTTGCGGAGTACATGGACAGGGCGTCAACAAGAGTTCCTGCGTTCTGCATTACGAGATTACGATCGGGTGGCTGTCCTGATCGATAACCTCGATAAGACTTGGGAGCGGGGCGTCGACTTCACTCAACTTTCTCATTTCCTATTATCACTGCTGGTAACATCCGGAAAAATCGAATTGGACTTCTCAAAACAGCAGCGGAATCTCCCCTCCATTAACTTGACTCTAGCGATTTTCCTTCGGACTGACATATTCGATGTTATTACTAGCATCGCTCGGGAGCCCGATAAGATCAGTCCGCAGCAAGTCCAATGGGCGGATGAGGAACTGTTAGTCCGCGTCCTCGAGGAGCGTTATGCAGCGAACCTGATTGACCGCAATACACAGGACAGCAACATGTGGGCTGAAGTTTTCTGCGATGAGGTGCATGGTCTCACCACTCGTGACTACATGCTTTGGAGAGCCTTGCCTCGACCGAGAGACGTCATATACCTGGGTAATGCCGCTCTGACTGCTGCGATAAATCGAAAACACGAACGAGTTGTAGCGCAAGACTTTGAATTCGCGGAGAAAGACTACTCACGTTTTGCTGTGGAGGCCTTGCTCGTCGAGAGCCAGCCACAAGGATTCGATCTTGAGGAGGTGTTGTTCGGTCTCGCCGGACTCACATCCACACTGGAGGAGGATGAACTTCTCCAAGCTCTCACTAAGACTCCCGACCCCCTTGCTGCCCGTGACTGGCTGGTACGAACCTCGTTTCTCGGGCTGGAGACACGGGATGAGCACGTCATCTACGTTGAAGGCGACGCGGAGGCCCGCAAGAAGATGCTTGCAGCTCGACGTCTCGCGGATCGTAAGTCCGCTCCTATACGGTTCCACGTTCATCCGGCGTTCCGTCCATGCCTTGACATCCCAGACGATGATCTCCATGGGAATCAGGAGCCCTGAAGTCCTTAGAATCAGGCTAGACACTATGGGGTGTGAGGCTTGTCATCTTTTGTCCCAGGTGTTGGTCTGGGTGGTTGAGACGGCCTCATCCTCAAGAATCGAGAGTTGCCGGAGGATGAGCCGCCGGTAGCTAACTCATTGAGAGGGGGACACGTTGACCTCACGAAATAACATGGCTGGTGCCTACGTGTCGGCTGGACGGCTAGACGACGCCATCCCGTTGTACGAACGAACCCTCACCGACTGCACCCGTGTCCTCGGCGAGGACCACCCCATCACCCTCAGCGTGAGACGCAACCTTGCACGTGCATCTGAAGACAAAAGACGAAACAACTGACTTGGCGCGCCCACGCCAGTGGGGTGCCTGACCGCCTATTTCAAGGTCAGGTACCCCTTGCCAGGACTGCGATCTCAGATTGCTTTGGCTGCTAGTAGCGGCTTGTTTATTGCGTATATCACCACTCCCAGCACCAGGCATGTCAGGATCTGCCACGGGGCGCTCGCGAAGAGAACCGTGTGGAAGAACCAGACGAGGGCCCCGCGCAGTGGAGCGATGGGAGTGAACACCGAGATGATCGCAATGATCACCACATCTGCCACGAGACCGTACCACTTGCTGTGGGCGGCTGACAGGGTGTGGACAAACGAACCGAACAAGAAAAGAAACGCGAACTGCTGCAGGAAGGCGACGACAGGGCCGTAGGCGCCCCAGCCGAAGATATCTTGGATAACGAATACCCCGCCCAGGGCTCCTGACTTCACGATCGCTGGGTCGACAACGTAGCCGATGAGGATCGTGACAAGGGACACGGCACCGGCCATAACCGCGTTGAGCATCAGCGAACCCCAGAAGAATGGGTTCCTCTTGCCGCCAAGATTGATGATCCGGTTGAAGTTTCTGGCCGGGACTAGGATTGCGGTCAGTGGGATCAGGAGCCAGAATGCCCATGCCACGCTGACCATGTAGCTCGTACTGATGTCCATGCCCTGTGCGGCGAGGATGGCATTCACGACATATTGCGACACCAGTGCGAGGAAGACGACCGCTGTCGCGATGTACGCGGCGTGGATGTTTTTCATGTTGACAGTCGCGATTGTCCAAGCTTTCTTAGGCATGGTTTTCCCTTCTCACGATATTGATGAAGAAATCTTTCAAACCGAGCCGGTCGACAGACACGCCTTCCGGCACAGCGATACGCTGGTCGAAGATATGTGCGGCCAGGACGCCACCAGCCTGCGTGGTACCGATACAGTTCAATCCACTCACCAGTGGCAGGACTTCTTGAGTCGGTCCCGACAGTGTGTAGGCTTTCTCATCGATCTCGTCAATCCCGGCTTCCATCAGGAGTTTCCCTTGATCGATGATGATCAGCCGCTGGGTGACTTGTGCGATCTCGTCCATCTGGTGTGTCGACACGATGATGACGCGAGGATGGGCATCATAGCTTTCCAGAAGCATCGTGTTGAACCGGTCCCGTACGATCGGGTCAAGACCCAAAGTGGGCTCATCGAGAAGAATAACTGTGGAGTTATTGGCCAGCGATATGATCGTCGTCAGCATGGTTTTCATGCCCAATGACAGTTGCCGGAACCTTTTCCTCGGATTCAGTTCGAACCGTTCAGTCATCTCTTTGGCGAAGTCCCGGTCGAAACTCTCCTGCAACAAACACGCGGTGTCGATCAGATCGGACACGCGCATGTTGAACTGAACACTATCGGACTCGATGTAGCTGACGCAGTCGGGCATCCTGCCCGGTGAAACCTTCACGCCGTCGATGGTGATCGTCCCGCTGGTGGAGCGGATATGGCCCGCAATCAGCTTCATGAAGGTCGTCTTACCCGCACCGTTGCGTCCCAGCAGGCAATAAACACCCGTGTCTGGGATGGTGAGCGACACCGAATCCATCGCCATGGTGTGTCTGTATTTTTTCGTCACGGTGGCCAACTCAATCATGGCTGTGTGTCCCTTCCCTGGTTGTGAGTTCATCGATCAAGTCTTGAAGTGAAATGCCCAGTGTCCTGGCCTCCAAGAGCACAGCATCAATAGTCTGATGTAGAAAAACATCCCTGCGCTCAGCCGAGATTTTTTCCAGTGCGCCCTGTGCCACGCACATCCCGATTCCCGGGCGTTTGTAGAGAATTCCCCGCTCGGTCAAGCGACTGATCGCCTTCATAGCTGTGGCGGGATTCACGTTGTAAAGCCGGGAAATCTGAGTGGTCGAGATGATGAGTTCGTCGACTTGCCAAGTCTTGTTGATGATGCCGTTCTCGATGATTTCCATGACCTGTTCGAAAACTGGCTGGTTGTCATTCATCGTGCATCCTCCGATCTATCTCTCATGTTTATGGTTAATGGTGGGGACCATTAACCAAGAAGAAGATTAGTCAGAAGAGTAAGTGATGTCAAGGAACGCTCAATTTGGGGGAGAACCACGGCTGGACCAGACACGGAAGCAGATCACATGGAAAGTTGCTTCTCGTGAGTCAAATGGGCTGGGTTCGGCTATGTCAACTTCGGGCGTCAAGCCTCGCACGGATCCACTTTGGGTCTCGCCGACTATGGACAATGGCCAGTATGCGCACTGTGTCGCCAACGACGCGATAACACATGAGATACGGAAAACGGCTGAGGGTCACGCGACGATATTTTGTGTAGACAGTGTGGCCCGCATGGGGGTATTGACGGGCAAAGGAAAAGGCAATTTGAGCCTCATCAACAAAACTAGTGGCAAGATCGCTGTCAATTGTTGTGTAGTAGTCGGTCGCGTCGCCGATGTCATCCCGTACGCCGGGGTGAACCGACAGCACCCAATTCATGCCAGCCTAGCCCGCACTTGCCTGAAAAACTCCTCTTCAGATATCCCCATCGATGGGTTGGCGTCCATCTCCGCGTTACGGCGGTCAAGGGTGGCGAGTTGCTTGTCCGTCAGCGGGTCGTCATCAAAGTCGTCGATGGTACTCTCAAGGTACTCCATCAAGGAGATCCTTTCCTCGACGCTCAGCGCGTCCACTGTTTCGCGAAGTTCGGTGCTAACCATGGCACAAGTCTACTC
>WREX01000009.1 GCA_009779115.1 Propionibacteriaceae bacterium | reverse complement strand
TCTGAATTCGGTGTGATTGCGTGTAAAATAGTATGTGAGGGGCGGAGAAAACACACAGTATAGGGGGGCCACACAGAAACGGACGGAAACAATGACAAATAAAGAAATGGAAGTGATGAAGAACTTAGCCCCCGGGCGGAAAGCAATGCTACTCAGGTTGGACCCTGCCGTGCATCAGGCCTTGGCGCAGTGGGCCGAAGAGGACTCTCGAAGCCTCAACTCTCACATCGAACTTCTTCTCCGTGACGATCTTGCCGGAGCCAACCGCCTACCCACGAATGTGCAACCATTGCGTCGTCCGGGTCGGCCCCCGTTGACTACCTACAAGTAGTACGGATTCGATCACAGTCCGCCAACTCAGCCATCATCTTGACACACGGGATTCCTTCAGGCGCGAATCATCCGGGGTTCACAAGCATTGGCATTAGAAAAAGATGATAGCCACGTGGAACGGGGAGCCACATAAGAGCACAGGACACCAGTGACCAACCAGTGCGCCGGGTCGAGAAATCGGCCCGGCGCACAGTCATGTCTGCACAGCAATGTCTGCACAATCATTCTTGAGTACGGATGACCGCACACTCTTCGTACCCCATCGTTCGCATTGGCACACATTTTCATCGATCACTGTGATTCCGCTGTTTCGGGGTGGCGTCTGGACACTCGGGTTAAAATTGAGTGCGTGGCGAAGCATACATGGTTCGATCGTCTGTGGGCTCTGACCCATCCTGGACAAGCAGAAACGCAAGAGACATCTGAAGGGTTGGTCCTGTCGGGCGGGGGCTCGCGGGCCAGTTTCCAGATTGGGGCACTGCGCTATTTGTACGACAATTCCCACATTGCACCGACCTCGATCGTGTCCACGTCGGCAGGTGCCATTGTCGGGGCGACGCTGGCTCAGTCGCGGGACCCCGAGCAGCAGTCCGCTGCGCTGCGTACCCTCGAAGACTTCTGGCTCGCCATGTCTGACCCGTCTGAGATGTACGCGGAACAATCGTGGTTCACCAAGTTCCGCGAGCAGTGGGAAGAAATCGCCGAGGTCTTGCCGGCTTCGGACGGCGACGATCCAGCATTTGTGGACACGGCTGACGCGGACGCCGAGCAGTTGGTCAAGGAAGCCTTGCAGTTCGACCCGTCGACCGAGGGCAACGAGTTCTCCTTGTCGATGGCCTTTCAGATCGTGGGGTCGTTGGCGCGAATCGGCAAGGTGGGTGCCGGATTGGCCTCCGCCTGGCGAGGGGCAGAACGGGCTGCTTCCGCGTACCGTCCTGGGCCGATCGTCTATCGGCTGCTCTTCGAATCGGGGTTCACGACCGAGGCGGTACGCACGTCCGGCATGGAGTTGAGACTGGCCTTTGTCGGCCTGCGGACCGGGGATCTGCGTTTCATGCGCCAAGATGGGATCATTGTCGATGCGGAGGACCGTCCGGTGTCGGACATCGCGTATGACTTGTCGCTCGGGGTGTGGGCGTCGTGCGCTATCCCGGGGGTGTTTCGGCCTGTCAAACTGGGTGACGAGCTGTACGTCGACGGTGGGGTACGCGAGAACGTGCCGGTGGAGATGTGCGTGTCACAACTCGGGGCCACCAAGCCGTACGTCATCGTCTCCACGCCTCCCGGGGTTCTCCGGGACGATTCGGCGGCCAAGGACATTGTTTCGGTGATGGTACGGTCGTTCAACATCCTGCTGGATGAGGCCGTACGCGATGAACTCGTCTGGGCCCGCCGGGCTGGGGCCACGGTGATTGAGCCGCTGATCAGCGTACACGGACCCATGGATGTCAACGCCGGTTTGCTGGAGATCAACCGGGACTATGGCTGGATGCGCGCTGCCGAAGAGATGACGCAGTGCGAGCCGGGGACCATTGAGCCGATCGTGGAAGCCCGCATGGTGTTGCACCGGCTCCTGACTGCCCCTGCAGACGATGAGTCAGGCGAGGACCACCAGGATGACATCACTCAGGCCCGGGGCAGGATCGAGCATTTGGTCTCCGTGACCGATCCCGCGCTGCTGCCTGAGGGGAGCAGTCAATGGGCTAGTCAGACTTGGGTCTAGGAATTAGCAATTAGTAATGGATATGCCGTGTGCGCCTGGCATTGCTTCACTCCACTCAACCACCAATGATGCTTGAGGTGAGAATCCTGGTTTTCTGGGGTTGACGAGGAATTTTGTCAGTCTCGTGCTGTGGTGGGGCCGGAGAAACTCGTGGTTGAGCGGATCAGTCGACCGTTCTCTCGGGTGACGTGGCCACCGGGGATGGAGACGGCCTTTTGACCGTGCCAGTCGGTGAGGAGGCATTCCACGGCGAGGACGTGGGTCCGGGTGACGCCGTCGGGGTTGGGATGGCGGAGCCATCTGAGGAGGAGACGGTGTCGGATCGGGGTGTCCAGGGCAATCAGAGTGGGCACGTCGAGAGTGGGTTGGGTTGGATCGACTCGGGCCTGGTCGACCAGGTCGTCGAGGAAGTCGGCGTCCTCACGGCAGAGGTCGGCCGTGCGTACCAAACCTTCAGCCAGACCGGGACCGAGGACCTGGTCCAAGGTGTCCATAGCCGAACGCACTCGTGAGCGGGCATAGGACGGGTCCTCGTTGGCGGGGTCCTGCCACCAGTCCAGGCCCCAGTCGCGGCATGCCTGTTGCGTGTCTGCGCGGCGGATGGTCAAGAACGGGCGCACGATCTGGTCCCGGCGGGCGGGCATTCCCGCCAAGGAACGCACCCCGGATCCGCGGGCCATGCCGAGAAGAACCGTTTCTGCTTGGTCATCGAGCGTGTGGGCCAGCAGGATGAGTGCGGGCGGGCCCCCGGCCAGAGCCGCGTACCGTACCTCGCGCGCGGCGGCTTCCATCCCGCCATGCGTGGGATCGACCTCGACCTGGACCACCTCGCCATCGATTCCGAGGTCCTTGGCCTGCTGGGCAGCCTGGACTGCCACGTCGTGGGACCCCGGCTGAAGTCCGTGGTCAATGACGCGCGCGCTCACATCGACTCCGGCGAGCGGCCCGGACCGATGATCGCGCGCCCAGGCCATGGCAGCGGTGAGCGCTAGTGAATCTGCACCTCCTGACAAGCCAATACGACAGTTGCCCATTCCCGAGTTGGCGATGGCGACTGGTACCGTGCTTTCCAAGCATTGCACCAGGGTCAGACATTTTTGGCTCAGGGCTCGGCGGGCCATGCGTACTGCCTTGTCATTGACTGAATCAGCTGGATGGTTGCTGTGCTGGACACGCGGGGGATCCCATCGGTGCATCCGGGTTAAGACGAGGCCAGGATGGCGGCGGCTCGGTCGAGCCAGTTGACGCCATCGGTGTCGTTGGTCAGGTCGTTGAGCATGAAGGAGAAGAAGACGATCGATCCGTTGGAGGTTTGCGTGAAGCCGGTGAGCGTGCGGACATTGGTCTGGGTGCCGGTCTTGGCGTGGACTACTCCGCGACCGCTGGCGGAGTCGGGTTGGGTGAAGCGGTTGGACAAGGTGCCGTCCACGCCCGCTACGGGCAGACCGACCATGATCGCGCGGAACGTGGAGTCTGAAGACGCCTTCTGGAGTGCGTCGACGAGGATCGCCGGGGGGACTTTGTCGGACAAGGACATGCCAGAACCGTCGGAGACCGACATGCCGTCGGCCCACAGGTTGTGGACGCGTAGGAACGTTGTCAGTGCTGTTTGGGCGGAGGTGATCGAGCCGTCCATGCCCGCCGCCACGGCGACTTGGCGGAAGAGGACTTCCGCCCCGAAATTGTACGAATCTGTGAGCACTTGCTGGACGATCTCACCCAGTGGCTGGGATGCGACACTAGCCATGACTGTCGCGTTCGTACTGGCTGTCTGGGGTTGTACTGAGGTCACATTGATATTGCGGGCGACAAGCAGATCCTTGAATTTCTGTGCGGCGGCCAGCGAGGTGCTCGACGTCGAGTCGCCGCTGGGATCGGCCGACAAGGCGCTGACCGGGGGCACATCCACGGACCACTCCGGCAGCCATGCGGGATTCCATTGCGGGCCTGCGAACAACGAATCATCGTAGCCGAGGGTCACGTTGATGTTGCCGCTCTGGATGAGGGACTTCGCGGTCTGGTCGGCCAGGTCTTGCAGCTTCGCGCGGCCCGGCACCCCCGAAGAGCTAGCAGTCAGGTACGGGTCTCCGCCGCCGACCAGGATGATGCCAGCAGCAGCCGACACAACCTTAGTTTCGAACTGGTGGCTGGGGCCGTACGCCGACAAAATGGCCGAGGTGGTCAAGAGCTTCCAGGCTGACGCCGGGATGCGGGGCGAGTTCATGTCCTTGTTCGCCAGAAGGAGGCCGGAGGCGTCGGTCACGGCATAGGACACTGTCGCCAGGCCTGTTCCCAGGGCGTTGAGCCCCTGCTCGATGCTGGAGCTGTTGGGGGTCGCCGAATTGTCGGGCGCGGGGAGCCCGGGGGCCGGTGAGGATGCCTGCGGCAAGGGGAGCACGTACGAGTCAGGGGCCAAGGTGCCGGTGTGCCCGGAGAACAGGCCTAGCGCTGAACTTCCCACGGCAAGGCCGCTGAGCACGAGCAGGGCGGCCAAGACGATCATCACGATTCGGTTGGGCAGTTTCGACATCGGGCCTCCTCCCCCACCATGATACCGACACGAGAGCAGTGGGGATGGGCGGCGGCGTACGGAGAAAGTTGGCGGTGGCAGTTCATCTCAGCTCGAACCCACCGATTCATAGCTGCTATCCAGCTACTACCGTTGTCATCTGTTGGAATCGGGCCTGCCAGCCGTACTGGCCTCGTTGCCAGAGAATCGCGCACAGGAAGTCTTGGGAATTGCGGCGCAGCCGGTAACGGAGGAGGAGGGCGTCGTCGCTGAGGCGGTCGGCTCCGAGGACGTCCAGTTGAACGGAGCCGGACAGTTCGGCGGGGCGGGCCAGGATCGACCCTTTGGTACGGATCAGGCCGGCGGGCAAGTGCGCGACGAACTCGGGGTGCATGAGTTCGTCCAGGCGATCACGGTCGAGTTGGGTTTCGTCGCTCATCAACTCGCGAGTGAGTTCCGTGATGTCGACCACAGTGGACGGGTTTGGGGTGGGGCGGGGACGAGTCGTGGAGGTGGAAGGTTCTTGGGTCTTGGGCGGATCGGACGAGGTGGTGGGAAGGGCGGGCGCTGACACGGAAGTCCCGTCAGAATGGGTTTCGCCAGGCTGCCTATGGTGTGATTGGTCGTGCGCAATACTGAGTAAATCCGGTTGTGGGCGGGTGATCGGGTCTGGGGGGAGGGGGATCAGGGCGTCGTTGTCCGCGATGTTCGAGGTGGGAGTCTCGCAGGTCTGGGCACCCTCACTGCGGACTGGACTACGCGTGGACAGTTGCCGGTTGTTGGTGGAAGTGTCCGGCTTGTTTTCCATAGCCCATGATGCTTCGCCGTTCTCCTCGGCGAGTGAACGGGCCCTGTCACGCGGTTCTGAAACACGAAGGCCGTCCTCTTGTGACAGTCCTGGCAAGGATGGATCGCCCGGTGACGTACTGCCGGGTGCTGAATCGGACAGGCCGTCTTCTGGTGGCGGTACGGTGTCTGGCTCGCGTACTGGTTGAGCTGAAGAAAACCCCGGGCCACAGTGCACCGGAGTTCCCTGCTGGTATGCCGTAGCGGCGGCTCGCGCCAGCTCGTCGGCCTTCTCGTTGAGGGGATGGCCGGAGTGGCCCTTGACCCACTGGAAGGTCACGCGGCGGCCCTTCAGCTCCTCATCTAGCTGCTTCATGAGATCGAGATTGAGGACAGGTTTATTGTCCGCCTTGCGCCAACCACGCTTCTTCCATGCCGGAATCCAACGCGTACAACAGTTAATGGCATATTGCGAATCACACAGAACCTTGAGCGGTTCGTCGGTGTGGCTCGTGGACCGCAACAGGTCCAGGACACTCATCAGTTCGCCCATGTTGTTCGTACCCTTGGCCCATCCACCGGCGGCCCAGTGCAGGTCGTCGATGTACCACGCCCATCCGCTCGGCCCGGGATTGGCCAACGAGGAGCCGTCCGCCGCTGCAACGATCACGCAACCCATTGTGCCCAATAACCCTGGCGGGCACCAGCCCAGGATGGACGCCTCACGCGATGAGAGTCTGACTGTGGGCGCCGGGATTGAGGCTGTCGAACTCGGGAAAGCACTGTGTGCCCCGACGAGGGTGAGAGCAGAGGGTCACTTGCCTGGTGTGGTGAGGACCACGGAAATATCGCCGACATGGATGGATGGGTTGTCAGTGGAGGCAATGTTCGTAGTGAATGTGCCATGCTGTCCGTCGGTGGACGACCACACCACTGTCCACGTCACTGTGGCACTTACGACGAAACGAGAACCGACATCACCCAAGGTGTTCGTCTGCAAATACGTGTATTCGCATCCAGTCGGGGAGTGGTGGCTCAGAGGATCCTCCGGGTCCCATGGGCGTACTGTTCCTGGAGTCGCACACGTGACTGGTTCGGACCCATCCCCCGGATCGAAACTCACAGATGTAGCTGTGACAGTGGCTGTGACTGTGACCCCGTCCGCACTCGCGGAGACAGACTGGGTCCCCCACTGCAAGGCGTCGGTACTGTCCACCCACAACCACATGGGCGCACCCACCCACCAGGACAATCCCCACTGCTGATAGCCAGGATAGACATAGGCGCCCACACCCACAGTCGGAGCATGCAAGCCCAAAGACGACACGGCAGAACGCACGACAGTCACCGGATCAACACCTGGTTTGGCTGGAGTCGACGCCGCCACGTCTTGCCAGTAGTACACGGTCCCAGCCAGGCACTGAGTGTCGGAATTCCCACATCCGTAGTATGTCCCAGTGGGATTGCCGCTTCCATCCCGATGCCCCTCCCACAAGGGACTGTCCGCAGGTAGGTTCACCGCTGAACAGTAGAATCCAAAACTGGAATTCCACCACGCATCCCCTAGCCAGCATGGCACCTCACGCCCATCCGCCCTGGAACACTGCGTAGAAGCCTGCGCGGCAGACCCTGGAGGCGTCGATGACGTAGGATCATCCGCGGGGGTAGTACAAGACACACCAGCAGAAAGGTCTGTTTCACCATAGCTGTTGCCCATGCCGACTGCCTCTGTGCAGTCACCAGCCGCATGGGCTGGACAGACCCATGACAGCCCCAAGCCGACCATCGAGAGACCGACAGCAATCAACACCATTCTCAGCATGTTCCACTGTCCTCGTTTTCGTTGATGACGAAATAATGGCCATCGGGAATCTGGATCACGTCATAGATCGCTGGTCTCCTGTCGGCGCTCTTGTCCCCTGTGGGGTTGCCATCGGCGTCGGACAGATGCGAATCGCCCATCACATAGCACCCGTACACGTGATACTGCTGACCTTGGTCGTCCAGCGCGCCAACAGTCACCGCCGAAGGATAGAAACTGGGAGCGCCCACGAGATGCACCCCCCGATCAATCCACTGGGCCCACAGCGCGATCGCCGCATTGTCATCCGGACTCAAAGCCACGCTGTGGATAGCATTCATATCCGAATCCGGCAAGCCCTGACTCACCTGGGCCCACACCTGTAGATACCGTTGAACAGCATTGATGACCGCTTGATCGTCCGTGCTAAAGGTCGGAGTAGGTGTACCACTTGGCGAAGACACGGGAACATTCACAGATGGAGACGGGCTATTTGACGAGTCACCCGCAGGCGTACACCCGACCAGGACCCCGGCAACTATCACAGTTGCGACAACGTATTTCAGTCTCCTCACAACGCTCCTCCTGGGTACTGAAAAATCGGTCCTCGCTGTCGAAGCACTTGCCCATGGCCCACCATGTTCACCAGTCCCTCCCTCGCATCGCGTACAAACACTGCTGACATACATTCCACACCATCACCACAGCCTGCGGGTGGTTATCCACATAGCTGATTGATGCGGGCATCGGCTCGGTGCGACCCTGTGCCGACACGCTGGCCCGCAACGCCAGCGATTGGTGGATTTGGGTTAATTGCGCATTTTTGGACCTGTGAGCGTGGACGTCGCTCCACTGTGGTCCTGTGGCTACAGCAGTACGAGCAGGATTGCGATGATCATGATTGCGCCGAGGCCGATGCCCAGGATCAGGACGAGCTTGAGGCTCTTTTGGTCGCGGTCGGCTATGTTGCGGTTGACATCGGTGGGGGTACGACCGTCTTCGATGACACCTTCGTCGCCTGGGTCGGCCAGGTTGGCAGGATCTGCGGGGTAGGGCGGGATCGCGAGAGCCGTCGGAAAGGCGCTGGCAGAGCGGCTAACAGGGGGCGGCGGTGGTGGTTCGGGGGTACGGAAAATCGAATCTGGCATGGGCAAGGGCGTGTCCCAGTCCAACTCTCTCGACCGCGTTGGCACGGGCGCACGGCGAGGGGCGACGGAGTCGGCGACCCACATCGGCTGCGTTTCAGCGGGGGACGCGGCGGGAGCATAGGCCGACGAAGAAGACGAACGAGGGTCGACCGACGAGAGGGGGCTTCCCGACGCGAGGGAGTCTTCGAACGGGCGGGGAGCGGTTGACGAACGGGGGTCTGCGGGCGGACGAGCGGCCATGGACGGGCGAGGGTCGGCGGAAACGCGAGGATCGGCAGAAGCGCGAGGGTCAGTAGACAGGCGCGGGTTGGCTGAGAGTTGCGGATCGGCAGAGGGGCGAGCATCGAACGGAGGGCGGGTGTCGACCGGAGAACGGGCGTCAACTGGCGGGCGAGCAGAGATTGGCGGCGGGTCTAAGATGACGGGTTTGGGGACCACGACTAGGGGAGTCACGACCTGCGACTCACCCGATGCTGCTCCTGGGCTACTGGGCCAGGGGGCCGGTTTGGGGGGCTTCGGGTCGGCGGGCCACGAGGTTGGGGGCCGGGGTCCGGGAGGGGGTGTCGAAGCTGAGGCACGCTCTTGCGCGGTCGTCCAGGGCCAGTTCGGCTTGTCGTCGGTGTCTGTGGTCATACCCCCAAAGGTGGACCGAGACGGGGATTCCTGGCTTGGAGGCAAATAAGGATTGCTACGATGCTGGTCGGTCGTGACGCGCGAGGCAGCGGAGGCGGACTCGTCGGATTCGTAGCCGGCCCAGGGATTGGACGGCAGCGCGGTGCCTGCTGTGTCGTCGACGGGGAAGGCGTCGACCCACGGATTCCGGTGGGCTTTGGGGGTGCCGCAGACGGGGCATGCCGACACGGAATCGGAAAATGAGAACCCGCACTTGCTACAAATCACCCGTCGCCCCCTTCCGTAATCTGGATATTACGCAGCGAAACTTCATCATACCAACATGGATAAATCGTGCTAGCCGACCAACGAACTGTGGAGCACGGTTCCATCAAGCACACACACTGGTTGCTCATCTGACCACCCCACTCACCATTCATCACCTGTGACACGACTGACTCTGCTGCCCTATTGACAACGACCAATGCCTACAGCATCACTCACCAACGGCCGCCACCACCGCCACCGATACCGCCGCCGAATCCACCGCCGAAGGCGGAACCACCCATGGAGCCGCTGGTCGCACGGGCTTGAGCGGCCGCATGTTGCTGGACGGACTGGGTGAAGGAATTGCCAATGTTGCCAATGGAGTGAGTGATCGCGGCCCACGCCATGTAGTTGTACGCCAGGTTGCCGGTGTACCACATCGGCTGGGGGACGGGGGCACCCTTGGCGACAAGGTCCTCGAAGATCTTCGCCCAGCGGTCTGCGCAGCCGAAGGAGATGGCGTACGGGAGATACTGTGAGAAGATGTCTTGCCCCTCCTCCCAGCGTATCTGGTCTGCCTCGGCGGTTTCGAGGTACTTCTTGAAGCCGAAGGACTGCACGGCCACAGCCGACCCAACCGGAGTACGCACGGGCATCCGCTTCGCCAAGAAGAACATGCCGACACCTAAAACCAGTAATGGAAGGGACAACCAGGCGATCCCCAGGACACCGTTGTCTGCGGCCTTGAATCCCAGATACATAGCCCCGAGACCAGCGAGAAAGAGCACGACTGCACCGACTTGATAGGAGGCGACAACCGACTTCGGGCTGGACTTGTACCAATTCTGGGCATCGAATTCAGCCGACACGGTCGACTGGAATCCCTGATAGGTCGAGTAGAAACTCTCGGCTGACATGGCCTTGCTGGTGATCGTCGGACCCGAGTTAAACAACTCAGAATATATGTGTTGGTCAACTGGGTTGAGGAAGTGCTGGTCGGCGTTGGTCTGCGTCAGTGTGAAAGCGTCATTCTCCTGCTGTTCCATGTGGATGTAACCTCGCACGGCGAGGTCGATGATCGTGGCCGTGATGTCGGCCTCGGCGGTTCCCTCACGCACGATGGCCCCGACCAGCCGGGGAGGAATCCCCTTCGGAGGAGCGAATTCGACGGCGCCGTCCCTCACCTCGGCACGCTTGATCTCGACCTTGTCGCCTGCCGCCGGGATCATCCCCGGGGTCACATTGGCGAACTGCTCGTCTCGTCCGCGCCGGTTGATCCTGACCAGGAGCCACGCCGCAAGGACTGTCAACACCAGCGCCACGCCGGCTGGAATCGCCCCGCCGTTCGTCAGGTCGAAGGGGTTCTGACTGTTAGACACAAGGTTGAGCGTCACCCCCGGGAACGTGCCCGCCGGCCATCCAGCCGCGACCGACAGGCCCTGGCCGACCGGGATCACCTCCTGGGTGTACGTGGCTGTGGAGCCCGAAAAACTGTTGGCGTCACACGGGCCTGAGTAGTTCGATCCCGCAGAACACACTGTCTTGCTAATATCGGCAGGCCCATCGACGGTGACTGTCACGTTGGTGAGTGGCACGTCCCAGCCCGAGCCGATCACTATCCAGTTCAACTCATCCATTCCCGAACTCGCCACATCCGGATTGATAATTCCGCTGACCGTATAGGACACAACGTACGTTTGTGTACCGGAGACTGTCTGGTTCGGATCCCCGATCTGCAACTGGATGTTGTTTGATTGTTGAGTGGTCTTGAGATTCACCGGAGCACCGGTCGGTGACGACACACGGAAGTCGCTGTAGGAGATGACACGGTCGTGGGAAGAGTCGTACCCCTGACGAGTGATGAAATAGACGTATATCCCGTGCGCGGGTGTTGCGAAGTTCCTGTCGATGGTCTGTGTGACAGTCGCCGTACCCGAATTGTCGAGGGTGGCTTCGACGTCGAACCGGGTGATCGTGTCTGATCCAGCAGCGTGGGCAGGGGATGCCACCAAGCCCAAACCCACCATCACAACAGACGCCACAAGGGCAGAAAGGAATCGCCTCATGGTTTCCAGTGTACGGTGTGGCTCGGACAATTTTCTGGCACCCCATAAATTCGCGCCCCGCAGGAGTTCTGACGGGGCGCGAATTGGTGGGAGGGAGGAATGCTTATTCCCGTCGAGTCGCCATCCTGATAACCACCAGAAGTGTGAACGAGATCACGATGAACAACAGGCCGAGACCGGCGATCATCACTGCGACTCCGAAGGCCATGATGGACACCAACAGTGAGGCTTCGAGGAAGGAGGCCGTCTGGGCCGTGTTTCGAGCGCTGTACGTCTTCGCATCGGCGGATGACAAGGGATCTCCCTTCTTGTGAACCTGTCCGTCGGTGGTTGTCGCTTCGGTGACATCGGCGTTGTACGTCTTGCCGTCAGAGGTGGCGATCAGTGGCAGTTGGCCGAACGTCTTGCCCCCGGTGATGGCGTTGAGGTGATGCTGAATCACCTGGATCTGCGCATACGCTGTGATGGGACCGCGGATCTCCTGGTTGGCGTACGGACCAGGATCATCGGGATCCTTGACGCTGACCGTGGCATGCTGCGAAGTCAACTGGACTGATACCCCTATATACAGTCCAATCCCGCCGAGGAGCATGAGCACGCCGACGATGCCCACGATCACCGACAGCGTCTTCGGTGTCTGGGGATTTTGTTTGGATACGGTGGCCATAGAAATATGCCTTTCTTCAGGTTGTTGGTTGACGCCGTACGGCGCAGACTGCGTACCCACCTCGACGGCGAAGCTGCCGGAACCGGCACTACTGAATCCAGTCGCTGGGAGGCAGCAGTCCTATAAACTCTTTTAGACAACTAATAATATAGTCCTAAATTGTTCACCACTGCAAGGAATTTTGCATGGTACGATCACACGAGGAAAGGCCATTACCACCAAGACGGGTGGTGATAGCCCACTCTGCGGGCGAATCATGGCACAGCGATGCAGTCGTGTTTACAATGAGGGGCGAGCACCTCTCATTGCGCTCCGACGACACCTCGCCTATCGCCACGACACCCCACTGACGGGAGCGACCAGCCATGACGACTGACATCAAGGGGAACAGTGATCCCCACACGCGCGTACTTCCTGCGCGCACCGGCATCTCCCTGACCACCGGTGACGAACCCACGTTCCCAGACGCCGTGGATGACATCCTGGAGCAGTGGGCGCTCCAACGACCGGACCTGAACCTGTCAGCGATGAGCGTCCTGGCCCGGATCGCCAGGCTGGTGCCGGTGATCAATGAACGTTTGGCGGAGTCCTTTGGGGACTCGGGGCTGGACTTCCCCTCCTTCGACGTGCTGTCCGCGCTGCGCCGCAGCGGTGAGCCGTACGAACAAACGCCCAGCCAGTTGGCGGAATCCATGATGGTCACCGCCGGCGCCGTCACCCAGCGGTTGGTCCGGCTCGAAGAACAAGGATTGGTCACCCGTACGCACAACAAGACCGACCGGCGCAAAGTCATCGTCGCGCTGACCTGGCGCGGCGTCAGGGTCATCGACAACGCACTGGTCCAACACGCTCGTCAGGAGGAGGCCATCTTGTCCCTCTTCACTGACGAAGAACGCGCCCAGTTCACCGGATACCTGCGACGCTTGTTAGTTTTCCTCTCCTCGCCTGACCACAAGGGCTAACCACGGCTTGTCCGAGGGCCTCGCTACACTATTGGGCATGACCCCAGAATCGGCGTACGGGCGCCCCCCTGGCCCGCGACGCGCACTCACCCAGGACCCCTGGTGGAAAACAGCCGTTTTCTACCAGATCTACCCGCGCAGCTTCCAGGATTCCAATGGGGATGGCATCGGAGACATACCCGGCATCATCTCCCGGCTGGACGAGATCGCGGCCTTGGGCGTGACGGCCGTGTGGTTGTCCCCGCTGTACTGCTCGCCTGACGCTGACAATGGGTACGACATTTCCGACTACTGTGACATTGACCCTCGATACGGGACCTTGCAGGACTTCGACGCCTTGGTTGCAGCCGCCGGGCAGCGGGGGATCCGCATCGTGATGGACCTTGTCATCAACCACACCTCGGACGAGCACCCGTGGTTCCAGGCCAGCCGGGCGCGCATTGAGCCGTACACGGACTATTACATCTGGCGTCCGGGAAGCTCTGCGGAGGGTAAGCCCAACAACTGGACCGGTTTCTTCACGGGTTCGGCCTGGACATGGGACGAGCGACGCGGAGAGTACTACCTTCACCTCTTCAACGAGAAACAACCTGACTTGAACTATCACAATCCGGCGGTCATCGCTCAGATCAAACAGATCATGCGTTTCTGGCTCGACCGTGGGGTGGCCGGGTTCCGGTGTGACGTCATTTCTCTGCTCTACAAGACTTCCCTCGACGACGGGAAGGGGCTGGCGATCCTGCGAGGACTGGAGCATTACAAGGCCCAACCCGGCACCCATGAGATCCTCCAGGAGTTGCGCCGCGAAGTTCTGGACCCGTACGACGCCTTCACTGTGGGTGAGACGGTCATGGTCACCCTGCAGGAGGCCAAGGACCTCTCCGACCCCGATCGCGGCGAACTCGATCTGGTCTTCTACTTCGACCATCTGGAGGTCGACCGCCTCTTCGCGCGCTACGGTCCCAAGCCATTCCGGGCCTCCACCCTACTCAGCCGACTGACGACGTGGCAGCAGGGCCTGGACTGGAACGCCGTCTACCTGGAGAACCACGACCAACCGCGCATCGTCTCCCACTACGGTGATGACAAGCAGTTTTGGTCCCGCAGTGCGAAGTTGTTCGCCATCTTGCTCCTGACCTTGCGAGGCACGCCGTTCATCTTCCAAGGCCAGGAGATCGGCATGACCAATGGCGATTTCTCATCGTTAGACGACCTCGACGATGTCGAAAGCCGGACCATGGACACCCTCTTGCGCCGGGCGATGATTCCTCAGAAAGTACGGTGGTGGCTGATCCGTTCTGCCTCCCGCGACAACGCCCGTACTCCGTATCAATGGAAGGGGTCACTGCCCGGAGCGGGCTTCACCACCGGGGAGCCCTGGCTGGGGGTCAACTTCAACGCCGTGTGGCTGAACCACGCCAGCCAGGCCGCCGACCCGTCCTCGGTGTTGAGTTTCTACCGCAAGATGATCCGGCTGCGCGCGTCGTCGGACACCTGGAGCCGGGGCGGATTCGAGCCCGTGTACGCCGACGACCACGTCATGGCCTACCGGCGTACCCCCGTCCAGGACCCGAACGCGGAACGGCCCAACCACCCAGACCCGGCGTACACCGTCTGGCTCAACCTGTCCGGAAAGACCCGCCGCCTGAAGGAACCCTGGCTGACCTCCATGGTGGCCGAAGCTGGCAGTGACGCCGCCACGACCCAGAACCCCGTGCAACCCCCAATATGCGTAGCCTCCAACACCGGAAGACGCACCCTCGGCGGCATCCTCCTCCCCTGGGAAGCAGTAGTCATCCGCTCCGGCTGGGCCCGCCCATGGGCGGCCGGACAGAAGCCATCAATATAGTCACAGGTGTCTTTCATCCCGGTTCCGCTCGCGACGCAAGCGATCGGTGGACCAAGGCTTGGCCCGTATCTCCACCTTTCTACCCTTGGAAGAAAAGGATAATGACGGTTTGCCCGAATCTGTGTTGGGAGGATCGCGCCTCACCTCAATCATGTTGTGCAGTTCCAACTGTGCCAATGCCTGGCGAACAACACTCGCTTTGCACACAACACCCTCTCGTGCATAGAAGTCGGCAATGACCTCATCGACATCTGTGAACCTCATCAGTTCCCTCGTGATCGCCTCCACCTGGTCCTGCACGGTTCCTGGGTCTGTGATCTCTCCTTCGACATCTTGATCAAAGAGCATGGCCTGCTTATAACTATCGATATGGATGGCGAGGTTGTCCGTACGAGTCATCATATTGTCAGCCATGAGAATACAGCCGGCAGGATGCTGGCTCGCGAAAACCATCCTGTACTTCGGTCGTTGCCGCTCTTGTCGCCGGATGGGCATTGAGAGCACATAGCGATAGGTCTGGCTCAAATGCTCTCTGTACAGTGCAGAGAACCGAATTTCTGCTTGTCGGCCATCAAGCTGTCCTCGCTTGAAATCATCGATTACGGGCTGCCAATAGTCCCCACCTGCGACGGCGTTGAGTGAGTCGACCGACCTGCTCGTTGCATCCCACTCCTCATCGAACTCATCATCGCGCAAGTCCTCGTCGTTGTCGTAGCGGACCTTGAAAGCCTGACACCCCGCCCGCAGAAATCCGAAAGAGTTCAGATTGATGAGCAATTCGATGCTGTTCAACCTCAGCGATGGATCGGAAAATCCAGTGATCAGGTCACACCCGAGATCGCGGATCCCGTACGGGTCGATGTAAAGAAAAACATTCTTTCCTGCCATCCCCCGGACCACTGCGTACGCGTCCCGCTCAAAACGACCATTAATCACCGTGAAGGTGATCGAAGGGAAGCATGCTCGTTCGTGACCGGTGGCCACACGCTGAAGGTCATCGGACCACCGGGATTCGATGAAATGAAGGCTGATGTCTGTGTTCCCACTCTTCCCATCCACGATGCATCGACGAGCTGCATCAAGTGCGATGAGTGGAGACCCTGGCTTTCCGTCGTCAAACTCACCACGTCCAGCAAAGCAGTCAATGTATCGGACAGGTTTATTGGTGGCCAACAACTTCTGAAAATACGGCCTCAGGTAGCAGGCCAGTAGATCGTCCTTGACCTCTGACCAGGGTTTCTTCTCTGTGAAAAAAGCATTCTGATCCTTAGCCATGCCGCGCCACCTGCTCGGGATAGTCGTCCCAGATGCGCCCATCCAGAAGTCTTCCCTCGATCTTGGGTGAACGTCCTCCCCACTGCTTGAAGTAGAACGGAACTTGGTGAACCTGACAGTTATCCCTGATCGCTCGGGCCCAATCAATATGCATCGGCCGAGCGCTGGTTCCTGACTCGCCTCCAGCAATCACCCAGTCAATGCCCTCCAAACTCAACCAAGACAAATTGCCAAGCAACGGCTCACATGACAGAAACTTCACTGCGGCAGGAATCTGACGCAAGTCCTCCACTCTGTGCGCGACAGCCATGTCCTCCACCGAAGCCCCGAGCCACAGATTGCTTGGCCAGTCGATCGATGCTCCGATCTTCCTGGCCCGGGCCACTCTCTTAGTCAGGATCTGGTACGTGTGCTGCGGTGTCTCACGAATCACCTCGATGAGTTGCCTGATGAAGCCCACGTCGACTCTGGCATGGAACAAATCAGACATGGAATTCACGAACACCATTCGCCGACCAGTCCAAGTCTTCGGGGCATTCAAAGCTTCAGGATGGATCATCACACCGAATCCAGGCCCTGACGTTCTCGGATCACCATCTGTTTGGTACTGAGGCATTCCCATGGCCTTCAAACGCCGGGCCATGGTCAAGGCATAACAGTGATCACACCCGGATGAGATACGGTCACAACCCGTGACTGGGTTCCACGTGATGTCGGTCCACGAAATGCTGGTCTTTTTCATGATTGCAGCCTGCCATAGGGCTCCGACATTCAGACTGAGCATCGCCGCCCGCAACAAAAACATACGAATGTCATCTCACCCGGGATTGCACGACGGGCGGTCCACAGAGAACGGCCGGACACGACAGTGCCCGGGACTCGCGTGGAGTCCCGGGCACTTGACATGTTCTTAGTTCGACGTCCAGCTCTGGAACAGAGTTGTCAGCATCTGCATAAGCGTCGGCAACAGGCTATGGAACAGGTTGTTGTAGAAAGTTGTGAAGTCCATGGTTTCCCCTCCTCTCCTCACTTAGACAGTACGATTTGATCTTCCCACATTGGAGGTCAAACGCCCCCAATTTGGAGGTCAATTCCCCCCTCTCCGGATATCATACAGAATCCGGGGACACCCTACAACGGCCTTCCTGAGAGTCTTTAAGAATAGTTGTTTTTAGGGACGGTGGTACGATCGGGAGTTATGACGATTCCGGATGAATCACGCGATCTTCAGAACCGTCCCGACACCGCGTCGATCGCGGTCAGTGGCACCATTCCGGGGGGGCCCGGCACGTGGCTCGCACAAGCACTGATCACGGGACTGTGTGTCGTGGCGGCCATCGTCGCCGGGGTGATCGTGGCCCCACGAAGCCTGACACCAAAGCCGCTGGATGATGTGGCGCCAGCGACCTCCGCGGAGATCCGCGCCTCCCTTGACACAGTGTCCTCCTCACTGGACTCAGCTGGGCAGGCGGTCAGCCATGCACTGGGAACCAGCCCGGCGCCAGACAATGACACGACTGCCCCTGCTGACCAGGCGGGAACATCCAGTGGCCTCGCCGCCATCAGTGGTCAAACAGCAGCAGCCGGCGACCAAACACCAGCAGCCAACGACCAGACAGCGGCACCCAGCAACCAAACACCGGCGGTCGGCGACCAGACACCGGCGACCAGTGGCGAAACTCCGCCGGCCACCGACCAAACAACGGCACCCAGCAATCCAACACAGGCGCCCACTGATCAGACACCAGCGCCCACCAACCAGACACCGGCAACCACCGACGCGACAACGGACACGCCGGCGGACTCTGACACTCAGGACCCATCTACCCTCATCGACAACACGGTGCCCACCGAAACCACCCCCACGGATGGACAACAGGCGTACTCGTCGACCTGGCTGACGGCTGACACGATTGCGGTGACGGCGGTGAGCCAGGACCAAGACACCTGCCGCGCGATGGTGGATTCGGCTCTCGCACTGCTCGACCCGGCGCAGACCAAGGTCGGGATGTCGGATCAGACGAACACTTCAACGAAACCGGCGATCGTCTCGCTGGGTACGGCCACCGCGATGCCCGGCTCGCTGAACCAGTGCGCCGACCAACTCGACAAGGCTGTGTCTAATATGAATGCGGCGCTGGAGGCGGCCAAGAATGCCGCGGCCGAGCAGGCCGCAACCCAGCAGAACCAGTTGGCCCGCAGCGATCTGCAAACGATGATCACCTTGTCCCAGAGGTCGACCTCCAACGCGACCGGCAAGGCGATCGACGAAAGTTTGCTGACCACTTTGTCCACCCAGGTGGACTCGGCCACCTCGATGCTGGCAACCACCGTTCCGACCTCGGGATGGAAGAGCACCGACGACCAACTGAGCCAGATCCTGGCGGCCACCAACGCGTTGGCGGCAGCGGCAACGGCTGTCGACACCGCCGTCGCGGCGATCCACGTCTACACGGGGAAAAACGGGGACTTGGACCCGGCCACACTCTGCCCGGTTCCGTACGACCCTAAACAACTCTTGCGCTGCGACGCCGAGGCAGCCTGGATGAAGCTCGACGCGGTCTACAAGCAAGTGTGGGGAGAAGACATTCCGATCGACCTGTCGTACCGAACCTATGACGAACAGGTACAGATGAAGGCCATCTACGGTGCTGGCGCGGCCACCCCCGGATACTCCAATCATGGCTGGGGAATCGCAGTTGACTTGCCTGATTACCGTGAGACAGAACAGGGAAAGCAGTGGAACTACGGGGAACCGAAGTACGAATGGATGAAGGCGAATGGCCCCAAGTACGGCTGGAGCAACCCGGCGTGGGCTGTTGAGGGTGGCTCCGGCCCACATGAACCCTGGCACTTCGAGTACCACAAGTGATGGGCCGATTTTCGGGCACAACAAAGGGCTGGGTCGTTGACCTGACCCAGCCCATATTGTGGCCTTGAAGACTTAGATGAGTCCTATCCGAAGATCGACGGCAATGACAGCCCCCCTGACGGCAATGACGGGATCGACGGCAATACCGAGGTCGAGCTACCGAACAGCCCGCTGAGCAACTGCATCAGCGTCGGAAGCAATTGCGAAAACAGGCTTTGAAATGATGTTAACAGAGATGAAAAATCCATCATCTCCTCCTCTCCTTGGGTGAAGTGAAAAGGGCATTTGTCCCCCTCCGATTGCAATCTTACTGTTGCCTTTGATAGCTCTATACCGAGATGGGAAATCTTTAGGAAACGGGCCCACTTTCTTATCCAGACAGTGTCCATTCTTAAAATGTCGCCCGGTATCTGAGCGCTTGCGAATGTCATCTATAGTTATCCTGGGAAAGGAGCCCCCTAATGAAGAAGGTGCTGATTGCGAATCGCGGCGAGATCGCGGTACGTGTGATTCGGGCGTGCGCATCCTACGGGCTGGAGTCCGTGGCCGTGTACTCTGACACGGATGCCGATGCCCAGCATGTACGGCTGGCGGATTCGGCGTACTGTCTGGAGGGACGTACGGCCCTGGAAACCTACCTTGACCAGGAGAAAATACTGGCGGCCGCTCAAGCATCGGGGGCTGACGCGATCCACCCTGGATATGGCTTCCTGTCCGAGCGAGCTGAGTTCGCCCAGGCAGTCGAGGACGCCGGTTTGACCTGGATCGGCCCGACTCCGGAGAACATCGCCCTGCTCGGTGACAAGGTCGCCGCACGCCAGATCGCCCAGAAGGTCGGCGCGCCCCTGGTTCCCGGCACACCAGGCCCGGTCGCGGGCGTCGACGAGGTACGCGCCTTCGCCGACGAGCACGGCTACCCCATCGCGATCAAGGCTTCTTTCGGCGGTGGCGGACGCGGGCTCAAAGTCGTGTACAAGGCCGAGGAACTGGAACGCCGGTTCGAGTCGGCCGTCTCTGAGGCCATCTCGGCCTTCGGTCGCGGTGAATGCTATGTCGAGCGTTTCGTCGACCGCCCCCGTCACGTCGAAACCCAAATCCTGGGCGACGGCAAGGGCCGTGTTGTCGTTTGCGGCACCCGCGACTGCTCGCTACAACGCCGGCACCAGAAGGTCCTGGAAGAAGCACCGGCTCCGTTCCTGACCGACGACCAGTTCAACCGCCTGGTGGCAGCATCCCGGGCCATCGGCGAAGCCGTCAACTACCGTGGCGTGGGCACTTGTGAATTCATGCTCGGCTCGGATGGCCTGCTGTCATTCCTCGAAGTCAACACGCGTATCCAGGTGGAACACCCGATCACCGAACGGACCACCGGGCTCGATCTGGTCATCTGGCAGTTCAAGGTCGCGGAAGGCCAGGGCATCGACGAACTGCCCGATGTCGTGCCGTCCCACGGCCATGCGATCGAATTCCGCATCAACGCCGAAGACCCGGGGCGTAACTTCCTGCCCCAATCCGGCCACATGTCACGCTTCGACGTTCCCGGCGGCCCCTTCACCCGCGTCGACGCGGGCGTGGGCGCCGAGGGCACCATCTACCCGGATTTCGACTCCATGATCGCCAAGATCATCGTGTGGGGCAACGACCGTGACGAGTCCATCGCTCACGGTCGCCAGGCCATGAAAGAGTGCGTCATCGAAGGGATTCCCACCCTGGTGCCCTTCCACCGCCGGGTCCTGCTCGAACCAGGATTTGCGGCTCAGACTCCCGAAGACTTCACCATCCACACCAACTGGATCGAAACCGAATGCGACTGGCTGGAGGAGTTGGCCCAGCCCATGCCGGCCGGCGTCCATGCCGACGACATCGTACGCGAATGGTTCGAGGTGGATGGCAAGTGGATTCGTCTGGGCTTCCCGGTCTCACTGCTGGGATCGGGTGGCGGAGCCCCCGTGGCCAAGAAGGGCACTGCGGAGGCGGCCCAGGCCGGCCTCACCGCAGCCATGAACGGAATCTTATCCAAGTGGGCTGTGGCATCCGGCGACACCGTCGAGGCGGGCCAGAACGTCGGCACCCTGGAAGCGATGAAGATGGAGATGCCTGTCCTGGCCGACCGGGGCGGAGTCTTCGAACCGCTGGTGGCCGAGGGATCAACCGTCAAGGAAGGCCAGCCGATCTGCACGATCGCGTGACGAGCACTGTCAGGCTAAGGCAACGGATCTAGCCACAATTCCTGCTCCGACCACGACCACCAGGGCCGCGATCATCAGCCATTGCGTACGGTTGCGCGACTGCGACTGCGGGACCAGTGCCCACACCAGAGCCAGCAGCACACCGCCTGCCAGACCGCCCATGTGCGCCTGCCAGGATATTCCCCCGCCGATGAAGGTGATCAAGACGTTGAGTGCCAACCACATCAGCAGTTGTTTCATGTCCTGCTTCTGGCGCCAGAAGATGATCAGCAGGGCTCCCATGAGGCCGAACAGCGAGCCTGACCCGCCGTACGATGTGGACGCAGGATCGCTCAGCCAGCAGACGGCCAGGGATCCGAACAGCCCGGCCACCATATAGGTCACCAGGAAACGGACCCGCCCGAGGTACGATTCCAGCGTCGGTCCGAGGAACCACAAGGTGAGACAGTTCATGGCGATGTGCATGATCGTCACCTGTGTGAAGATCGACGTGAACACCTGCCACCAGGCGCCGGTGGCGACCCCGGCCATCCAGGTCCCATCGCCCATCATCTGGCAAGAGGACTGGGTCACACCTGGATAGTATTGCGCAGGATTGTCTGTTGCCAGGCAGATCCCCTGCGGGATCAGACCCAGGAACTCCACCAGCTTGGTTTGCAGATTCACGAAACCTGCCAACTGGATCGCTCCCCACACGACCACGTTGATCGCGATCAGGATGATCGAGGTCTGGCGCGGGTTGCGGGACACCGCGCCGCCGAACACACCTTGGTTCTGCCGCGTGGCACGGGTGTGGCGCTTCACGCACTCCTGGCACTGGAACCCGACCGGGGCCGGCACCATGCACTCACCGCAGATGGGCCTGCCACACCGTCTGCACGTGATCATGGTCGGCCGATCGGGGTGGCGGTAGCAACTCATTGTCGCAGGTGTCTGGCTCACAGCGTCCAGTCTAAATGAGGACGGCGCGGCATGTCGCACGAGTCAGAGTCCAGCATCGGCGCGATGGTTGTGGCCTTCACGTAGAATGGTGCGAAGTTGTTTCCAGGAGGATGTTCATGGACGGGTTCGAGACTTTTGCGCAGGTCGATCTGAGCCTGCTCGAAAGCAACCTTGATGCGATCCGCCACCACGTGGAGTTCCGGAAGATCCTGTTGCCGATCAAGGCGAACGCGTACGGACACGGCCTGACCCAGCACGCGGGTGTGACCCCGACCGCCCCGTTGGCCCAGTTCCTCCAGGAACACTGCGTGGTCGACTGGTTCGGGGTGGCGACGGTGGACGAAGGGGTACGCCTGCGCTCTTCCGGGATCACACTGCCGATCCTCAAACTCTCCCCTGTCCAGACTCACGAGCTGACACGGGCCATCGACGCTGAGCTGGTGCTGACGGTGGTCGATCCGGTCACCATCTGGGCGGCCAGCGCGGCAGCCGAGACCATGGGCACCCGGGTGGACGTGCATCTGAAGGTGGACACCGGCATGCGCCGCATCGGTTGCCCGCCGCAGTTGGCCCCCCGGCTCGCGGAGTTGATCGAAGAGTCGGCGTACTTGAATCTCCAAGGGGTCTACACCCATTTCGCCGCCTCGGAGAATCCCCTGGAAGACGACTTCACGGCTCGCCAGATCCGGCAGTTCCGCGAAGCCCTGACCGGGATCGAGGAGGCGCTCGGGCGGGGAATCGACCTGAAGCACGCCGCGAATTCAGGGGCGATCGAGCGGCACCCGGACGCCTGGTTCGACATGGTGCGCCCGGGGATTTTGGCGTACGGCTACCCCCAGGCGGGGGACCCTCCGCTGACCGTTCAGCCCATATTGTCATTGATCAGTCATGTGTCGTTCGTCAAGACAGTACGGGCAGGTGAGACGGTCAGCTACGGGCGCACGTGGGTGGCTCCGCGCGACACGAGGATTGCCACGGTGGCGATCGGGTACGGCGATGGCTATCCGAGGGCGCTGTCCAACAAGGCGGAAGTGCTCATCCAGGGACGGCGCTATCCGCAGATCGGGACGGTGTGTATGGACCAGATGATGGTCGATCTCGGCCCCGACTCACAGATCGGGGTCGGCGAGGAAGTCACACTGATCGGGCGGGATTCGGGGGAAACCATCAGCGCGCAGGATCTGGCGGTCCTGACGGGCACCATCTCGTACGAAATCCTCTGCGGGATCAGCGAACGGGTGGCACGGGTTTATATCGGGTGAGGCTGACCTGGTTCGTCAGGTTCCTCCACCCATCCGGCCAGGTTGGTGCGCACGACCTTTGACAGCGTGGAAATGAAGGCGGGATCGTCGTTGAGGCAGGGGATCCGGACGAATTTTCCGGTGTGGCCAGTGGCGTTGAAGTAGGCCTCGCGGTTGAGGATGCCAATTTCTTCCAGGGTTTCCAGGCAGTCGGCTGCGAAGCCGGGGCAGACCACGTCGACCCGGGGGACACCGGCCAGGCCGAGTTTGGCGACCGTGTCGATTGTTGCCGGGGTGAGCCAGTCGGAAGGGCCGAACTTCGACTGAAAAGTCATCCGGCAAGCGGTTTCGTCTAGACCCAGGCGTGTCCGGAGGGCCTGGGTGGTGGCTTCGCATTCGGTGGGATAGGGGTCCCCGGCTTCGGCCATCGCCACCGGGATTCCGTGGTACGACAGCAGGAGGACATCGCCATTGCTGAAGTCTGGGCGGCCCTCGGATTGCCAGGTTGCTTCGATACGGCGGGCCAAGGCTTCGATGTACATCGGGTGAGTCGGGAAAGAACGGACAAACCGCAACTCTAGTTGGTCACGGGAGGCCAGCATGTACCGCGCCACGGCGTCGTACACACTGCCGACGGTGGTCTGGGAATAGTGCGGATAGGCGGGGGCGATCAGGACCTGGCGAATCCCGTCGGCGCGCAGTTGATCGAGGACGCAGGCAATGCTTGGTTGTCCGTATCTCATCGCAGCCTCGACACGTGCGTCGACGCCCTCCTGTGCCAAGGCGGCTGACAGGGCGGCCACCTGGTCGCGGGTGTGGATGAGCAGGGCCGAGCCTTGGTCGTACCACACGGATGCGTACTTGTCGGCTGAGACCCGGGAGCGGCGCGGCAGGATGAAGGCTTCGAGGATCGCCCGCCAGGCCACCGGGTTCATCTCGACGATGCGCCGGTCGGTCAGGAATTCGCGCAGGTATCGACGCACGTCACGCGGGGTGGGGGTGTCGGGGGTTCCCAGAGCCACCCACACGACGGCGATCTTTGACACAGTGGCCTCTCAGTCAGTGCCTCCCGGCACAGTCACCGGTTCGGCTGCGGAGCAGACATATGGTTTGTTGACCATCAGCTCTGGATGAGTACAAATATCTCCGACTTTGTCATCGTACACGTGGACGTTCGTCAACGCGGGACCGTTGACGGTGACGGGGTTGCCCAGGCCAGTTTTGGACACAAAGGTGGTCGTGTACGTCCAGGTCACCGTGGCGCCTGCGACCACACTTCCACCGTCAGGGATCAGTGTGCACTGACTCGGGCTGATGTCCTCGGCTGCCACGCCGTCGGGACACGTCCAACCCTTTTTCACCACTTGGAGGTCACCCACCAGGGTGTATTCGTACTTGCCAACCAGCGTTCCGGCCACGACCCCATTGATGGTCACCGACACGTCGACGGTGCCAGGAGCATGGGCAGGGATGGCGCCACAGGTCAGGACGAGACCCGAGCGCACCGTCACACCATAGGCTTGGACCGGGTCACCCCCTTCTTCGGCGCCGAAGGTCAGCAACGTGGGTGGTACACGGGTTTCCACACCGGACAGGATGCCGAACATGGTGCCGTTGACATCGTCGTACTTGCTCAGCCCCTGGGTGTCGGGGTTGAACCAGCCGTACACGGTCTTGTCGTGCTCCGTCCAGGCGGCAGGGCGCGATCCTGAAGGCCCACCGGTGGTGATCACCTGGTTGGGCAGGCCCAAGGCGTCGAGCAGGGTCACGAAGTGGGTGCCCGTCACTGTGCATCGGCCACCCCCGGTCATCGGCCCCACCGACGGAATGAGGGAGGTCACGGTCGGTGGATTGGATCGATACGTGTATTTCAGACCCGAGACGGTGTTGGCGATTCCCATCGTGTCATGCCATTTGACGGTGACCGAGGCCTCACCTCCTCCATCGCCTCCGAACATAGACTGCGGTATCGTGCACGTGGCGTGCGCGCTTGTCAAGACAGTGGCGTCGGTGCAATCCACAGTCACCGTCTCGCCCATGCCGTTATTACCTGTGAAAGTCACGGCAAACGGTGGGTTTTGTGGGTCTGTTACCGGCTTGGAGAGCCCGCCTGGGCCTGCGATGGTTCCGGCAAAAGAACCTGAGGCACTGACCCAATTAGAGTTGCCGTAAAATTTCCGGTCAACGTTGTTGTACATTCCGTATTTTTGACTGACTGGATCCCACGCCGGTACACCGTCAAACAACAGTTGCCGATCCTGCAGCAATTTGTTGGTTCCGGACTCATACACCGCTGGATTCTCAATCATGAATGAATAGACTCTGCCGGTGAAGAAGCTTTGCTGGTGGCTTCCTAACCGTATTGATGCTCCCTCTTCACCGATCTGAAAAGTCGGTCCAGTGCCACCTTTCATGGATATTTGCCCATTACCGGCAAGAACCGTGACAATTTGGTCCTTCTTAACCAAGTTGTACAGCACGCTGCTCAGTGGCGTCGTCGAGGTGGGAACACTATAAACCAGAGTCGGGTAGACACCGACCGAATTAGCTGGAGTGTCACTGTCACTCGGGTTGACGACCATGTAGGCGCTCGGGATATTCGGCGAAGAAGAACCTGGCGTAGTGCCCCAGATCGCTTGCTGCTGGATAATTGTGGTGAGACTGAATGTTGTAGTCACGATGGTGTTCTTGTAGAAGGGAACGCCCGTATCAATGTATGCATCCAAGCTATTGCCGGCGAGCCTGCCGAACTGTATGTAATCAACCCGCTCGTAACCGTTCATGTCAGTCGGGTAGCCCAGGTCAGTGCCTATGATGTCCAGCACTCCGCCACCTTTGACGGGGCCCGAGTCAGGTGAGATGGTGACACCGGCATCAGCACTGGCGGGTGGGTTCACACTGACCCACACCCCGTTGGCGGTGATAAGCAAGCCTGAAATCATGAGGAATAATACCATCGCACGGTACGTATGACCAGATAATCTTCTCGCCCATGACGGCTTCATGAGGAACCTTCCTTGCTGGTAACACTGGTGTTTTTAGCCTGAATCGGGTATTCGGGCAGTCATACAATGATGCCAGGCAGATTCCAAGATCCCAAGGGATGCTGGACTGAAAAAAGGCTGGGTCCTCTTATCGCAGACGTATCGGCTCGGCTGCCGAGCAGACATATGGTTTGTTGACCAACATCTGCCGAAGAGTACAGATGTCTCCGACTTTGTCATCATGCACGGTGACATTGGTTAATGCTGGGCCATCGATGGAGACGGGGTTGCCCAGCGCATTCTTCGCCACAAAGGTGGTCGTGTACGTAAAGGTCACCATCGTGTCTGCGACGACCGTCCCCCTGTTGGGGATCAAGGTGCAGTCATCCGGACCGATGTCTGACGTGGCCACACCGACAGGACACAGCCAGGCCTTCTTCACCACCTGAAGGTCACCCACCAGGGTGTATTCGTACTTGCCAACCAGTGTTCCTGCCCTGACTGAATTGATGGTCACCGATACGTCAACCGGGCCCGGCGCATGGGCGGGGATGGCGTCACACGTCAACACCAGACCCGATCGCACCGTCACACCGGCGGCATTCACGGGGTCCCCCCCGGCTTCGGCACCGAAGGTCAGCAGCGTGGGAGGCACATGGGTTTCCACACCGGACAAAATGCCGAACATGGTGCCGTCGTTGTCGTCGTACTTGCTCAATCCCTGGGTCTCCGGGTTGAACCAGCCGTACACGGTCTGGTCGTGCTCCGTCCAGGCAGCAGGGCGCGACCCTGGAGGCCCACCGGTGGTGATCACCTGGTTGGGCAGGCCCAGGGCATCGAGCAGGGTGACGAAGTGGGTGCCCGTCACCGTGCATCCGCCACCTCCGGTCATCGGCCCCGTGGAGGGGACCAGGGAGGTCACGGTCGGTGGATTGGGACGGTACGTGTAGGTCAGATTCGAGACGGTGTGGGTGGCCCCCGTCGCGCCCTGCCAGGTGACGGTGACTTCTGCCACGCCTCCCCCATCACCTCCGAACATGGACGGTGGCACCACGCAGGTCCCGTGCCCGCTTGTCACGACCTTGGGGTCGGCGCACGGCACTGAGACCTTTTCGCCCAGACCGTTCGTACCCGTGAAAGTCACGGCAAACGGTGGTTTATCTGGGTCCTTCTGGGGAGCACCAGATCCGTCTGGGCCGGTGATGGTTCCGACGAACATAGAACCGTTATGACTCGAATTCCCGAAGAACTCCTGGGAGACGCGGTCGTACATCCCGTAGGTCCTGGTGGCCGGATTCCACGCCGGAACACCGTCGAATTGCACCTTCCGTGGCGTGGTCACCTGGGTGGCAGGATTGTACGATTCGGGAACCTCGATGACGAAGGCATAGACCCGGCCGCTGAAAAAACTCGCATTGTGGCTACCCAGCCGGACGGGCTCCCCTTCGTCCGCGACTCCCACGACTGCTGCTTCGGCATTCTTGACCGCGATCCGTCCATTGCCGGCCACCAGGGTGACGATTTCGTCCTTCTGGACCTTGGTGTTCAAGGTGAAAGTCGATGGTCTGTTGTTGTTGTTCGGGTCGCGC
>WREX01000008.1 GCA_009779115.1 Propionibacteriaceae bacterium | reverse complement strand
TTGTTGACGGTTGGAATGTTGAAGGGTGGGGCGTCCCGCACGACCACGGCCGTGTATCTGGCGCTGGCTTTACATGCCCGGGCGGGGGAGTCTGTGCTGCTGGTGGACGCTGATCCGGCTAATGGCACGGCGTATGAGTGGGTTGAGGACGCTGGTAGTGATTGGCCGGCCCGGGTGGGCATGGAGGCGATACCGGTGCCGGCGCTGGCCAGGCGTATCCCGAAGGCCCTTGAGGCGGGCGGGTACGCGCATCTGGTGATCGATACGGGTAACTCGCCCGAGGCGATCCGTAACGGCTTGGAGGCCAGTGACCACCTGGTTGTGCCGATGGCCCCGTCGAAAGCGGAGCTGCAACGGTTCATGCCGACTTTGGAGACGGCCGCCCAGGTCGCCGCCCGTAAACACATCGAGGTGTCGATCCTTTTAACCCGGGTGATCCACGGCACCCGGTCCAGGGCCGGCACGAAACAGGCCCTGGCGGCCATGGGCGGCCAGATCGGGCTCCATGTGCTAGATACCGAGATCCCCCAGTGGGACCGGTTCAGGAACGCGGTCGGCACCGTGCCGGCAGACCTATTCCCCTACAACCAGGCCCTGGAAGAGCTTTTCCTCATCGATGCGGCCGCCAAAGAAAGGAACTAACCATGACAACCACCAAACCAGCCAAACCCGTCGAGGCCAGCTCCTGGGTCGCAGCTCTCACCCGCCAGGCCACCGCCCCGACCACCATCCCAGCGGCCGACACCGACGCCGGCACCAAAGACACCCCGCCGGGCGCCAAACCCGCCCGCACACCGCGTAGCACCACCAAGCCTGTAACAGCCCCCAAAACCCTTGTAGCGGCCCCCAAGACCACAACCCGGGCAACCACACCCAAACCAGCCCCCAAACCAGCCCAGAAGGCCCCTACAGCCCGCCAGACACCCCCCACAACCCCCCCGGCGGAGACGCCCGCGCCGGCCCTCAACCTCAAAATCAGGCCACCCGCCAAACGAGCCGTCGGCTACAACCTCCCCGAAGACGTCATCCAACTCATCGACCTAGCCGTCGCCACCGCCGCCGCCAAAGGCCAACGCCTACGCGAAGGCGAAGCCGTCACCCTAGCCATCCGCAAAACCTACGGAAAACTCACCCGAAACTAGGCCGCGTTCTGCTCTAGGGGATCATGTCGGGTGATCTCTGCGGCTCTGCCGCGAAGACAAGCTGATGGTCAGTGTTTCGGGCGATACGTTGAAGAGTTTGGAGGGTTGGAGTTCTGGCCCCGCGCTCGATGGCTGACAAGTAGGGCTGAGCAATCCCGGTACGCCGGGCTAACTCTGACTGGCTGATGCCGCACTCGGTTCGCATCAGAAGCGCCAGTTCGGCTACACCGACAGCCAAGTCGATTCCATCCCTGGTGACGATACGGACCTCCATGATGGCTCCTAGCTACAAATGATGATAGATATAGATGATTCTAATGGAAGATAGCTTGTGAGCGTGATAGGTGCTCAAAGGTGGAACTGTGGAACATGAATGCTATAACAGCTAGCCAGATGGCCAAAATGGCGTGTTCCACCAAAGGCCGCTGTTCCACCTTTTTTGGTGGAACACACGTGAAAGCGTTAAGCAGAGGTCTGGGCAGGTGCGGAGCGGCCCAATAAGCGTTTCCCTTAGTGAACCTATAACGGCCTGTACGACCGTTATAGGTTCACTAGGGGAAACAGGTTTGAGGACGGCCCGTAGTTCACTCGGGGTTGGCCGGATGGTTGAGCGCGGCTTTGGCGGAGGCGAGGAGTTCGGCCTCGGTAGTGCCATGCAGGCTGTTTTCGACTTCGAGGAGTAGTTCGATAGCGACCCTGATCAGCGTGTTGTTGGTGATGCGCTCAAGGGTGATGGTCGGGTCGTCGAGGCGGGCTTTGCGGTTCTTCGAGATGAGGTGCTGGCACAGGTTGGTCAGCTTTGACCACTGCCGCTCAGTGACTCTTCCGCTGATAGTTCTAAACTCGGTCCAGCGGGGTACCCGGCCTCGCTTTTGGGATTGGATCTCTGTCATCGCACACTTCCTATTGGTTGCCAAGGTTACCAGCCAGTGAAACAGCCAGTGAAATACTGTGCTACTACGGTACTACGTTAGTTCTTACCAGTTCCGTTCATGGACGGTTTCGGCTGATAGTGGACATATGTGCCGATCTGGTCAGCGAGGATCTGACGGGTGATCGGGGTGCCCGGCCTCGCTTTTGGGATTGGATCTCTGGTGTTGGTCCATAATCTGAGTGGTGGCCCAGTGGATCAGGCCCATCACCTCGGTTCGGGCTCGCTCAGCCCTTCTGGAAGACCAGTTATAAGGGACACGATTTTAGCTGCACCATCAATGGCACCGCGGCGGGTGCGGGCCTGGCCAGTGGCTTTGGCCGGGCCACCACCAGGCCTTGACGGGGCCAGATCAAGTGCCGGCAAATGAAAGTGCCACCAATCCCCGTGACGGCTAATGACTGCTACATACTCCATACTGTCCTCCAGGGGCCACCTAACAGGTTTCCCCCCTCCTCACGTGGTTTTGACGCCAAGATAAGAAGAGGCCTGGTGGAAGTGTAGCAGTGGCTCATATGGAGTGTGATAGTGTTATATTTAGCGGGGAGGAAAGCCGTCCCTCTTATGCTTACAGCAACGCTGTACGGCTTATCCTACCAAGCGTGTCAAATCGGCGGCAAAATATCAGTGAAATGGAGGCAATGATGGCTAGTAGGACCAGCGGGCAAACACCAACCCAAACCTCAGCCCAGAGTGGGAAGACAGGAGGAGGGGGGGAGTATGGCCTACTGGTGGCCCTGGTGGTCCTGGTGGTGTTCTGGCCCCGGATATCGAGGTGGGGCCAAGGCAAGCTGGCGAACTCTAGCGCGGCTCACGCGGTACACCAGCTCACACCAATAATCTTGGTCCTGTTGGTCGTGGTGGCGGCACTGGTCGTCTACAACTTGGTTATCAGTCGGTCACGCCAAAGAAAAAGGGACATAATTGCGGCGGTACTGGTGGACTTTCTGCCGAGAACCTGGGACCCGCTACATGGTGTGACGGTAGCTTGGAAGTCGTTCCGTTCCGACCCTCAGCGTGTCACAGTTACCTACCCGCCCGAAGTGCCAGACCGGGACCCGAAGTGGAAATCCGACCTGGTAGACACCATCGCGTACCGGTCTGGCATGGAGGCCTGGAAGGTAGCTTGGGACCCGGCGAAACTGCGAGTGGTTGTCACAGCCAAGAAGCCCGATGTGGTGGCGCCGCCAACGGAGGAGGAGCGCAATCGGGCAGTGATCCTAACGCGGACACACATGGTGATCGGGACACTTTTCGCCTCCGACATCAAGTTGTCGATCCCATCTTGGAGCGCGGACTCAACCGACCCGCCCGGCGGATTCCCGCTAGAGATCGACATCGCCTACGAACCGACAACCAGGGACACGTCAACCCAGTGGAGACGCCGCCTTGAAGCTGTAACCGCATTGAAGGTACCGCCAGGCAACGCCCGCTGGGTTGCGCAGTACAAGGCCGCCGCTGATGAGATTGTGCTGAAACACCGGCCAGCTCTCCCAACCAAGCTAACCCACCCAGGACCATCACTTTGGCAAAACGGAGACGCCGGGATCATCCTTCCGTACGCGATGGAAGAAACCGGGAACCTGGCTGTTTGGGCGATCACCGGGGTGGCCTCCAAATCGCGGCCAACCGTCCACACGCTGATCATCGGCCCAACCGGCACCGGCAAAACCTCGGTCATGCGCGCCCTGCTGACGGCGGGAACGGGGCAGGGTGTCTATGTGTTGGCGTGCGACCCCAAGCGTATCGAGCTGACACCGTTTAGGGGCTGGCCCGGGGTGCTGGCGGTCGGGTCGACCGAGCAGGACATGGCCATGGTCATCAAAGCCACCTACGACCTGATGATGGCCAGATACTCCTTGATCGAGGCGGGCCAGGCTGACGCCGACGATATGACACCGGTGTTGCTGTTCCTTGACGAGCTGCTGATCCTCCAGGCCAGGCTCAACCGCTGGTGGAACCAAAACAAAGGACCTGAAACCGAGGAGGTGTGGGGGACGAAAACCGGGACGGCACACCCGGCTATGGGGCTGATCGCCGAACTGTTGGCGCTGGCCCGTTCAGCCAATATCCGCCTGATCGAGGGTGTCCAGCGACCCGACGCTGAACTGTTCGAGAAGGGCGCCCGGGACAATCTACGCCACCGCATCGGCCTGGGCCGGTTGTCCTCCCAAGGGGCGGAGATGCTGTGGGGTGACTCCTTCACCGGCACAGACACACCGATGATCTCGGGCCGGGCTGTGGCCAGCCCGGACGGCAGCACCCCATTGGAGGTCCAGATGTATTGGGTGCCAGACCCGAGGGCGCGAAGCGAGGAGGACGCGGCACTGATCATGGCCTTAAGACAAGCTGCGGCCATCGCATTCCAAAACAAGCAAGCCCCCGACGGGCTGGACCTAAGCGCGGTCTCTGATGCCGCCAAGACAATCCCCGAAGGTGACATTGGGCAGGCTGAGACCACCCAGGCCGAGGTTGGCGAGGTAACCGACCACACAGAGGTACTTTCAACCCAAACCGTGGCGGCGGCCTCCCTAGTGGTGGGCGACCGGATAGTTGACGATGACGGCCTCATGTGGCAGGTCGCCGACGCCGAGGAAGCTGAGAACCCAGACGACCCAGACCAATGGGACTACATGAGTATCACGCTCACCGGCCCGGCCGGGCAGCGCTCATATGAGGCTCCAGGTGACTCAACATTTGAGCGGGTAATCGAGACATAGTGACTTGAGGTGGTTGCTCCAGGTGAGCTTGCGGCGTTGGTTCATGAGGAGTCATCAGAGCCGGGCGATGGGCAGGTGGGAGCGGAACTATATGGCCTATCAGGATGACCCAAACGACATCGAGAAAGGAATCCGGGCACGGTATGTGCCAGAACATATCACCGACGAGGCGTACGGCGCCCAAGACCAGTTCTCGCAATGCGCAACCGCAGTTGCGGCCGCCACCAAGGCAGCCCAGGCAAGAGGTATCAAAGTTGATGCCGCCGCCTACTATGTCGCCACTGAAGGCGGCAACAGTGAAGAGTGGCCAACCTTTGAGGATGACATCATCACAGCCAGTAAACTGGTCACAACCAACAGCCCGCCCGCCGGCGGGGAAGTTATTGTCGCTCCATACTTACGCGGCGCAGGTACTCAAGTAGTAGGGCATACCCGTAGCTACCCTCGCCACACCTAAACACAGAACTGCCATAGTGTAAGACTGTCATAGTGTGATAACTAAATAGTGCTAAAGTGAAGCAACTGGGCTGAAAGGATACAGGGAAAATGAATCTGAATATCGACGCAATAAAGACGTTGGCGCTGGCTATCGCCGGCTTGCTGGTAGTGGTGGCTGGCCTCCTTGCCATCGTGAAAGGCAAAGACGGCCAGATCCGTGAATCTGCTGCCGTGCTCGTCGTGATCCTGGTTGCCGCACTGATCATCGCGGTCGGGTCGCACCTGACAGAGGTTGGCAACTGGCTTTACGGCCTTCTTTTCGGGTAGGCCCAGATGATCATCCAGTGCGACGACGACTTGTATCGCGTCGACCGGGTCTTCCTGGGGCCGCCAGGTAAACCTTGGCCGTTTAGGATGGCCTACCGGGGATACGGTTTTTGGGCAGGCCTGCTGGTGGTTGGTGTGATCTTGTGGCGGCTGGCCCGCCTGCCATGGAATGTGGTGGTTTTCGTGGCGATCCTGGTTGCCGCCTGGTTTGGGGCGCAGTGGCTTGACAAGCATCTGACAGCGGACAGGCCGATCAGTGCCGAGATCTCCCGGATCTTTCAAGAACTGACGGCCCCCAGGCCAGACCTTGCCCTGGAGGCGTCCGCCACCACGGCGCATGTGGGCGTGGAACGCTGGCGGGCCGGCGCCGCCCCACCCAAGCGGTGGTGGCAACGTGCCGCCACCGCGATCACCGCCGGGCCGTCCCGGGCCGCCTCAAAAGCCCTCGGCAAGAACCGGGGCCGGATCTTTGTGAACGGAGCCTGGCAAGATGTCAACTAGCACCCTCACCAAACCCAAGCCAGTCAAAGCTAAGCCGGCGAAATCCCCTAAGCCGGCAAAGTCCAAGGTCGTAGGGGAGCCGGAGTCGGTAGTACGGCCGAAACGCGGCCGCCCCTACGCGCTGCGCTCTGTCATCGGTAACTGCACCTTGACGAACACCGCAGTTACCGCCTGGTACACCTTGGCCCAGCAGTCAGTCGCTTTCAAGCCGGATTCCCAGGTGGAGGCGATCATCGAGGACGGCGGCGCGGCCCTGGCCGACCTGGTGGGCCAACGGGTTTATGTGCGGGTGACAACCCGGCCGGTCTCGGTGGCCGATATCGCGAACCGCACCTGGGCAGACGCCACCCGGGCCGGTGCCGGCCCACTGCCGGGAGCGGTCGAGATGCTGGTCCGTGAGCAGAACCGTCTCGTCGACGCTGACCTGTCCGAAAAATATGTGTTCATGGGTGTGCGTATCGCTACCGCCCGCCGCTATCCTTCCGACCCGCGCCGGGAGATCGAATGGCTGGCCCCCCAGCTGGAGGTAACCAACCAGATACTGTCCAAACCCGGGCTGATGGGGCGCCCCTCCACCTCGGCCGAGATGGATCTGCTGCTACGCCGATCCGTTGCCATCGGGTTGCCACTGCCGCCCCCTGACACACATGTGGTCGGGGACTGGGACACTGACGATCTACCGGCATTGACAGAAGATGTGCTGGTCACCACCGAACCATGGGCCAAAACAGCGGAGGTGTCTATCTGGGACACACTAGGTAATCCGCAACGTAACCGTGTGGCGGTATTGACAATGGGCCGGGTGGGTGACATGGACATCCCCCAAGACGGCCAGGGCGGATGGATACACCGCACCGACCGTCTGCCATTCCCGATCGAGTTCATGGCCACCATCGATGTGCTGCCCGATGACCGGGTGAACGGACGGGTCAGGCACCAGATCGACACGATCGTCGATCAATATAAGCATTACACCGTCGAACACGGCAAACCGGCACCACGATCACTGGCCCGGCAAAACGAGCGGGCACTAGAAGTCGAAGACCAGCTTTCCGCCGGCCTGGGCGGGCTGGCGACCCGAACCGACGGCTGGTACCGGATGGCCATATGGGGACAAGACGAGCCAGAGATCAAAGACAAGGTCGCCGTCATCCAAAACCTGTACGGCCGCCAAATCGAATGGTGGTGGTCGTCTGGCCAATACGACCTGGTACGTGAGTTCGTGCCAGGCGAACCGTTGGCCAACAGCGCTCAACGGCGCTGCTTGACCGCCCCATCTGTCATGGCTGCCCTGCCGGCCGCCACAGCCCAGATCGGCGACGGGTACGGCGCCCTGGTGGGGGCGTCGTCTGGCACCAGCATGAAAGCGTTCCTTTGGGCGCTATGGCTCGACATGGAACGCCGCAACCGTTCCGGGCTGGCGATACTGACCGGTGGCCTGGGGTCTGGTAAATCGGTCCTAGCCGGCCTGCTGGTGTACATGACATCCATGATGGGGGCCACCTGGACGATCTTCGATCCGTCCGGCCGGCTCGGCAAACTATGTTCACTGCCCGAGCTGCGCGACTGGTCACGCCACATCAACCTGCTGTCCGGCCGTGACGGGGAACTATCGCCATACCGTGTGCTACTCGACCCCCGCTCCGAGCACTTCCGTGACACGCGCCGCTCCGATATCGAAAACCGCGCCGAGTACGAGTCAGAAATGGAAGCGGTGGCGGCCCAGCGGACCGCGCTATGCCTAGATGTGCTGACCTCACTGCTACCCAAGGTGCAACGCCAAGACGCCAAAGCCTTGTCGGTGCTGCGCTCAGCGGTCACCGCCGTGCCCGGTGCCCGGACCTCATCACCGGGCATGGTTCTAGCCGAGCTGCGAAAGATCGTCCAAGGCGAGTCCAAAACCGAACTGGCATGGACACAGGAACACCGTATCGTCGCCAACGACATCTACACCGAACTGTCAACCTTTGCCGCAACACCGAAAGGCCGGCTGGTGTTCGGCCAGGCCTCCGGCGATGATACCGGCATGGAAACCCCCGACGGGCGCCGCCGCGTCTTGACCGTCTACAGCCTCAACGGGCTGACCATGCCCACCCCGCGCCAGCTAGAAATGGGTGACGAATCATCATCTACCCGCCAATCGAAAGCCCTGTTCAACCTGGCCGCCTGGCTAACCCAGCAGTCGATCTACCTGGGCGACCCCAACGAGCGTAAAGGCCTGCTGATCGATGAGGGCCACATGCTGGCCGAGTTTGAGGAGGGTGCCGCGCTGATCGACAAAACTAGCGTGGACTCCCGCAAACACAATGTGCGGTTCCTGTTGTGCTCACAAAACGTCAACCACTTCGACATCGACCGTATCGCCCCCCTGGCGTCGGCCGTCATTGTCGGGCGCACCACCGACCCGAAATCGGCGGCCGACGCGCTGCGGCTGTGCGGCCTGGCGGAAGACCCCAGCCTGATCGCCTCGCTGGGCCGGCTTACCCAAGAGCTGGCCCGCGTCAACCCCGACGAGCAGCAATCCGTGCCCCACGAGTTTTTGTTCAGCACTAAGGATCTCGGCCAAGTCGAAAAGATCACCGTGTGGGGTGACGAACACTCCGACGTCATGGAGGCGCTTGATACCACACCTGGCGGGCAGCGGACGGAAGAAGCCAACTATGCGCGCACCTAAGCCTAAAGCTCACTCACTAGTGAGAAAACCTGGCCGCCGCTGGGTTAAACGGCTGGTGGCCGGGTTGGTTTTGGTGCCGGTTGTGCTGGTTGTGGGGGCGGCGGTGGCGTGGGCTGATGATCCGCCTGACCCGCAGCACTGTAACCCATCTAACCAGCAAGATCATGCCGGGTCGGGAATGCCTGGCTGGATTGATGACCAGCCCACCGGCGGTAACGGCACAACGCTGTATGAGCAATATGGCTGGTCGGGTATGACCTGGTCAAACTGCCAGCTGCTCTACGACCCAGGCCTACAGAACAACCCCGCCGACATTCTGCCGGATATGGTGAAAAACCCGGGTGCGTGGATCGATACCCACTTGGGCAACCTATTTCTGGGCGGGGCGACCACTGTTTCCGCTTTCATGACACAACTGAACCAGTGGACAGACAACCCGACCAACATCATGGCCCCCATCGATAACTCGCTGGCGACCGTGTCCACCACGATCACAAACTCGACATGGGCCATATGGGGGGGCCTCATCGTCATCGTCGCGGCCTGTCTCATTGTGGTGTGGGCGATGCAGGCCGACCCGCGCCGGGCCATGCGTACCGTTTTAGCGATCCTGTTTGCCGCCGGCTCGGTTGCCGCGCTGGGTGCGACATGGACTGTCGGAGGCGTATCAAAACCGGGGTCTGTCGCTCTTGGCCAAGCGTTCGACCATGTGGCCTCCGGTGTTGTCGGGTCTGTGTCAAGCGCGGCCGCCGGCGGTTCGACCCCGAATATCTCCTACGGCGCCACCTTGTATGACGAGATCCTTGTCCCGATTTGGGCGCAAGGCGCCATCGGCGTGGACTGCACCACGGACCAACTCAGGAACGGCGGTGATGCAATCAGCCAGCTTTGCTACGACATTTTCCGCGCCAACACCACCTCATACAGTGTGTGGCAATCCACTGGCGCCGATACCGATGTCAACAGCTACAAAGCTATCGCGGGGGCAATCACCGGAGTAAGCGATGGTGGGTTGGCGTACTACAACATTCCTGGTGGGGTTTCGTACTATAACCAGCTGCGCGGTGTGTCTGGTGGCCGGGCTGGGCTGGGCGCCAAGGCGTTTATCACGATCATCTTGATCGCGATTATCCGTATCCCGTGCTCAATCCTGCTTCTGATGGGGTTGTTGGTGGTCCGGTTCGTGGTGATGTTCATTCCGATCTGGGCGTTGTTCGCGATCATCGAGGCGACCAGGGAGACAGCTAAAGGGGCTGGCAAAATGGTTTTCGCGGCCGTCTACAACGCCACAATTTTCGGGGTTTTCGGCGTGGTCCACACACTCATCACCGCCGCGATCATCACCTCGCCGGGTGGGTTCACGTTTGTCAAACTGTTACTGATCATTGCGCTGACGCTGGTTGTGTGGGTGGTGTCCACACCGTTTAGGAGTGTCACCGTGCCGGCAACTGGCGACATTTTACAAAACGCGGGTGCTGGTGTCAGAAGCGCCATGTCCGCGCCGCTGAAACTAGCCGGCGGGGTGATGGCGGTCAAGGCCTATGGGAGGCTGCGGAACATCAACCGGCAAGAAACCGCCCAAACCCAGGAACTCCAGCAGGCTAGTGTTAGTGAGCCAGCCTCTGCGGGAACAGCCAGCGCCTACACACTGGGCGACACATACACCCCTGAGCCGCCCCGAATCCAAGACACCAGGCTTAAGGCCCGTAACCCGGTCAAAGAGATCCATATGCCGATCAAAGTTCGTAGCCCCTTGGACATGTCTGAGGTCGACAAGGCCACAGGCGAGGTTCACGCCCGGCTGCGTAACCCGATCCAAACCCAGAAAGCGGTATCTTTCCAGGCGCCGGTGACGTTACAGGACCAGCGGGCTCGACCAGCCATACCAGCCCCGGCGCCACCGGTGCTGACGGTGCAGCAGCGGGCCAATGATGCTGCTGACCGGTTGGCTTACCAGGAACGCGCGAGACGCCATGAGCAGGCCCAGCAATGGACCCCGCCGGAGGTTCGCTGATGGCTGATAAGAAACGCTACGAGCTGGCAGACAGGGCACGGTCGGTGCTCCGCTGGCTGGCGTGGAAACCATGGCGGATCGTCGTCGCCATTGTGGCGGTCATCGTTGTTTGGTTTGTCCTAACCCACCTTGGTGGGCGTCCGGCGCCACCTGAACCATCGGTGGCGCCCAGCACTACTCAGGCAGGGTTGCCGTCTGATTGGCAGAACTGGCCAACAACCCAAGCCAGCCCAGCCATGCCCGCACCGGTGAACCCGGGCATCTCAGCCCCGCCGGCAGTGTGGGATGCCGCGTCACGCCAGGCTGTGCTCGATACCGCCGTAGCAGCAGTCACCGCCTACACCACTGGTGACCAGGACGGGCTGGACAAGATCGTCGGCTGGGATGTGGCGATCACAGTCAACCCGGCCCCGGCCATAATCAACACCCCCGATCCCCAGTCACCAGGGGTGGCCGTGCCGTATGTCACCAGCGAAGACTCCCCACTGTCAACCATTGTGGTTGTGCCCACCTCGATTGGTGACTACAAAGTCAGCCTCAACCGGCTCGACGGGGTAAACCCTTGGCGGGTCCAAACAATCACCGAACCGGGGCAGTGACGATGATGAAGCCGGCGGTGAAGCTGTTGATCGGGCTTGGCGGATCGCTGGTACCGGTCATAGCCGGCGGCTTGGCGGTGGTTTTGATAATTGGCGGGATAGCTGCTGCATCCAACTCCGCGAACAGTGCATCCTCTTACTCGGGCGGTGCCAGTTCATGTGCGATCAACCCTTCCGCGCTTACCTTGACCACAGTTGGGCTGTATGGGCGGGGCTCCTCCCCCGGGGCTGCTGACGACCAGCTCTACAACGCGGCGATCATCGTCTCGGTAGGTGCCCAGCGCGGCCTTTCGCAGCGGGACCAGCAAACTGCCGTCATGGTCGCGATGCAGGAATCATCGCTGCGTAACCTTGACTACGGCGACGCCGATTCACTCGGCCTGTTCCAGCAGCGTCCTTCCCAGGGTTGGGGTACCGCTGATCAGGTACAAGATCCCGTTTACGCGGCCGGCGCGTTCTACGACCACCTGGTGACCGTCACAAACCGTGACTCGATGACCCTCAACGATGTCGCCCAGGCCGTTCAAGCATCGGCCACACCCAATGCCTACGGGGACCACGAGTCTGAAGCCTTGGCGGTGGTGACAGCCATCTACGGCGACACATCCACGGTTTGCACCGTCGCAACAGGGGACGGCATGACTTTGACCCAAGCGGTCGCGTTCATGAACACCTACAAAAGCGTCAACCCGGCAGACTGGGACATCAACTCGTGCGGCTGTCTCGGGGGCTGCCTAGTCAACTGTGTGTCGGTATCGATCTATTTCGTCAACCGTTACACCACCAGCCATGTGACCGGGGCGACCGGTAACGGCCGAGACGTCGCCAACAACATGATCCGCCTTTACGGATTGTCCAACGGCGGGCACGTTCCGCACCCGTATGCGATTTTCTCAAAAGCCACCGGTGTGACCATGTGCGGAGCGTCACCATGTGGCCATACTGGTGTGGTCCTTGGGATCGACCAGGTCAACAACCAGATCATCATCGGTGAAGCCGGCTGCGGTAACCCCAGCTTTACCGGCGCTCACGTCTATGCCCTTTCTGACTGGTCTACCCCGGCTATCACTTACGCCTATACCGATACCATTTTGAAAGGAGATCCCAGTGTCGGCTTTTAACCACACCCGCATCATCGTTCCTGTTACGGCTGCGCTTGCCCTGGTGTTGAGTGGCTGTGCCACCTCGATCTTGACCCGCCCTACCCCGACGTCGACTTTGTCGGCGGTACAGGTTGCCCCGCATGTCACACTGTCGGCGCCGCCCACAATCGCGGCGAAAGCTCCCGTGACGCTAGTGGTTGACTCATCTGGCCATGATGGGGAGACAGCCAAACTTTATGCTTTCCCAGTCATCTATGACGGTGCTGCGAACTGCGCCGATACCACGGTCAACCCGACCACTGTCACCATCACTGGCGGCACCCAAACAGTGACCCTTGACCCGTTCCAAACCGGCCAAGACGTGTACTGGGTGCTTACCGGTACTGGGTTCGGCAGTGATTGTGGGGCCAGTAAAACCCGCATCCTGACAGTGCCTTTCGTTGGAATCGTAGACAACATGTTCACTAAAGAAGTAGGGCGCAAGTACAACGGCATGGAAGCTGTATCCGTGACACTCAGCAGTGCTGACGTGGGGGATTACACGGTAGCTGGATGGTTCCCGCCGATGGCATCCGTTCCGGCCTTCGCAGTGGTCTGGGCTGGGCCTTTCTCGACCGCGCCAGAGGCAAACGCTTCACCTTGCCCGGTAACTCCGGTCGCTTGGAGCAACACTGTTCCACTCACCACAGACGGCACTCTCAATGCGGCAGGGGAGCAGTACTCCACCGCTGGCTTGCCGGTGCCGGTGACTGTTCCGGGGATCTACCGGGTGTTGGTGTCTGCGCCAGCTACGGACTACACGGTGGCGTCTCCGGCGGTGTGTGAGACGGCGTTTTTGGTGATCATTCAGTAGGTGAATCATGCGCGCCTGGGTTGGTCTGGTCATTGCGGCTGTGGCCATTGTGGCCACTGGTTGTGCAGGTTACCCGCCCACCCAGGAGCCTTCTACGGCCGTTTCTACGACCGCCGGCGCCACACTGGCTACACTGGCTACGGTGCCGGTTAAGGGCCGCGCGGCGATGACTGGCTACAGCAGCCAGGAAGCTTTTTGGGGCATGTGGGCCACACCAGATGGTGTGGACACCAACTGTGATACCCGTAACTATGTTCTGGACCGGGATCTAACCAGTGTCACGAAAAAGGCCGGCTCGAACTGCCTCATCCAAACCGGCACCTTGACAGACCCGTACACCGGGCAGGTGATCGACTTTGTGCGGGCCGGCGGCGCCGGCCATGACGGTGGCGTCCAAATCGACCATGTGGTCGCCCGGGGCAACGCCTGGGCCACGGGGGGGTTCGCCTGGACACCGGCGCAGCGTAACGCTTTCGCCAACGATCCCCTCGACTTGTTGGCGGTGTCCTCGACAGCCAACCAGCAAAAGGGCGATGGTGACGCGGCCACCTGGCTGCCGGCCAACAAAAGTTTCCGCTGCCAGTACGTGACGATCCAAGTCCAAGTCAAAGCCACGTACGGGCTGTGGATGACCCAAGCCGAACATGACGCGATCGAACACATCCTGGAGGGCTGCTAAACCCTTACACTTGAGGTTGTGAGGATAACCCCGGTAAGGGACAACAGCCATGTGTGAAGACTTGGCGCATGGCGGGCGCCGCTGCCTCGACTTCAATCGCCTGGGCGCCTACACCGCCGAGCAACTAGGCCCAGCGCCCCGTGATGACGCACCGGCTGTTGCCTGGGCGGGCTCTACAGACATGGAGTCACTGTGGGAGGAATCTCGCCGGCCCGACTTCACAGAGTTCACCCATAAGGCACTAGGAGCTGCCGTCGCGCGGACACTGGCCGATAAGCGGGTGGAGCCAGCGATCACATCTGCCATGATGGCGGCCGTCGAACCCGAGGGAAACACTGCCGAGCTTGAAGGCCTGGCCGCCCGCGTGAAGTCTCCAGGGTCGATGGCTAGGAAAATCAAAGACAAGTCAATGTACACGGGGCGGTCTGAGGCCGATGTTGCGGCGTCACTCAAGGACACCATCCGTTACACGGTTCGGGCGAGGGACCGAAACGATTTGGTGGAGACAGCAAGACGGGTGGCGGATCGTTTGGTGGCCCAGGGCTACGAGTTTGAGGAAGTGGAGTCGTTCTATGCCGAGGATGCCCCATACAAGGGGCTACACGCCACCGTGAGGGATCGTAAGAGCGGTACGAGGGTGGAAGTCCAGTTCCACTCGGAAGAGTCCTTAGAGGTCAAGGAGGGGCCGCTGGGCAGTGGCGGGATGCGGCATGGCGGCAACCATGAAGACTATGAGTTTTACCGGTCGGCGGAGAACGTGCGTAAGCATCCTTGGGAATGCTCCCGGGCTTACGACAGATGTGTGGAGCGGAGTCGCCGTCTGCAAGAACCTGCCGGGCTGGATGAACTTAAAACGTTGGGCGGATGTCCTGTCCAGCAGGTTGGTGTGACGCCTGTTGATGAGCTTGTGTGGTATGTGCCGGAGTGAACAAGGTGTATAGTTAATGGTGTGAGGTAAATGGGCTAAGTGTGAGGATAAGGAAAGATGTGGACACGATTCCTGGCTGTCAGTGATCTGGGCCGCGTCGTATCGGTGATCGCGCTCATACAGGGGCGCGGCCCATTCCGGTGGGTACCGAACTTTGGTGAGTGGGTATGGGATATGACCGCCGCCCGTGACCTGAACCGCCTGCATCCGGTCAACACTTTCACCAAGATCACGGCCGAGGAGGCCGAGCACCTGGTGGAGACACTGCCACGGCTTGACCGGCGCACGTTCGGCTGGGTGCTTGACGAGTTGGATCGGGAACCGGAACGGGTGAGCTGTGCCGACGTGGGGCTGGCTAGTCACGTACGCGTCCGGCGGCCGTCGGCTAGTAAGGCGTTGTTTGAGTCTGTGAGGAAAGCGCCGTTAGGGACATGGGTGAAGGCGCGAGTTTTCCCACCCGATAAAGGATCAGCGGGGCGCAAGTGGGTGTCTGAGGTGAGGCAGGGCCGTAAGCACTTCGAGTCGCTGGGACAACTGGAGGCGGTGTTGGTGCCCCAGGCAGATGGCTCTTTTGAGGCGAACATCCGCCGCTGCGTGGCGGATGTGCCGTTGCCGGAGTTGGCCCGGTCGTTGGCGTCGGCAGCGCACGGTCTCCAAAAAGACAAGGCCGGCCTCGCTTACATCGACCATCCGCGCCGGGTGGCCGAGCGACTGGCCGGACAGGGGGAGGCCCCCGAGGTGGTGGCCGCCGGATGGCTACACGATGTGCTGGAGGACACCACCGTTACCGCCGAGGACCTGGCGTCTGCCGGCATCCCCGATCATGTGGTGGCAGCCGTGGAGGCTTTGACGAAACGCGCCGGTGAATCGCTGGAGGCCTACACGGCCCGGGTTAAGGCGTCACCGATCGGGGTTGTGGTGAAGCGGGCCGATATCGCCGACAACACCGATCCGGCCCGCCTGGCGATCCTCGATGCTGCCACCAGGAATCGCCTGATAGCCAAATACTCCCGCATGGGGGCACTTCTCTAGCACCGTCTGCGCGGCTTGCGAGAAGCGCGCCCCGCTGCGTGGCACGATTAACCGCATGGCAGGAAAACCCTTGAAACCTCAGCTCAACCACCTGTTTTACGGCGATAACCTTGAGGTGCTGAAAGGCCTGGCCGACGAGTCCGTAGACCTGGTGTACCTGGACCCGCCGTTCAACTCGAACCGCTCCTACAACGTCATCTTCTCCCGTCACGAGGTCACACCGAATACCGGGCAGATTCAGGCGTTCGATGACACCTGGCATTGGAGTCCCGCCACGGAGGCGGAACACACCCGGCTGATTGCCGGCGGCAGTATGCCAGGTGAGGTGGGTGAGGCCCTGTATGCCTTCAAGATGCTTCTGGGTGAGAACGACGCCATGGCCTATCTCGTCAACATGACGCCGCGCCTGGTGGAGTTGCGGCGTGTACTGAAATCCACTGGCTCGTTCTATCTGCACTGCGATCCGACTATGAGTCACTATCTGAAAGTCCTGTTGGACACGATCTTTGGGCCGGAACATTTTCGGTCAGAAATCATATGGAAGCGCAGCAGTGCCCACAACTCGGCAAAACGGTATGGCCCCGTCCATGATGTGATTTTGTTCTACACAAAGTCAGACACATACACATGGAACAAAACTGTCCAGCCCATTGGGCAGCAGTACATTGACGGCTGGTATAACAATGTTGATCCAGATGGGCGCCAGTTTAAGCGAGCCGATTTGACGGCGCCAGGGGTTCGTGACGGGGAGTCGGGGGCAGTGTGGCGGGGTATAGATGTGACAGCAAAGGGCCGCCATTGGGCTATCCCGGGCTTTGTTGGCGACATAGTGGACGGACTCGGCACCACAGATGCCCTTAACCAGCTTGATGCCGTCGGGCGGCTTCATTGGCCAAAAAAGCTTGGTGGCATCCCGCAGGTGAAACGATTCCTCGAAGAGGCGGCAGGCGTTGCCGCGCAAGACGTGGTAACCAACATTCCGCCCCTCAACAATGTGTCAACGGAACGCCTCGGCTACCCGACACAGAAACCGTTAGCTCTGCTGGAGTTGCTACTGCGATCATCCACAAACCCTGGTGATGTTGTGCTTGACCCGTTCTGTGGTTGTGGCACAACCATCGATGCAGCCCAGAAGCTCGGGAGACGTTGGATCGGTATTGACATCACCTACATAGCCGTTGACCTCATCATGAAGCGATTGGAGCACACCTACGGCAACACCATCGCCGACACGTACGAGACTTCCGGTATACCGAGAGACATCGGAGCCGCCCAGGCGCTGTTCGACCGGTCGCCGTTCGACTTCGAGCGCTGGGCTGTGTCCCTGGTTGGCGGGCAGCCGAACAGCAAACAGGTTGGTGACCGGGGGGTCGACGGTAAGGCCCGGTTCCCAACCGACGCGCGCGGCGGCATCGGCACTGTTATTGTGTCCGTGAAGGGCGGTAAAACCGTGGCGCCGACGTTCGCGCGGGACCTGGCTGGCACTGTGGATGCCGAGAAGGCTCAGATGGGTGTTCTGGTGACGATGGCGCCTGTTACGTCTGGCGTGAAAAGCGCCATGGATCATGCCGGCACCTATACATTGCCGGTCAACGGGCAGGTGTTCCCGAAGGTTCAAGCCGTCAGCGTGGCCGAGCTGTTGGAGGGTGCCAGGCCACAGTTGCCGATGCTGCTACTGCCCTACATCCAGGCCTCGCGCGCGATTCCCCGCGACGAGTCTGAGGCGATCCCCGGCCTATAGACTGGTTTACAAGCTATGGGGACGAAAACTGGAATGTGAATGTGTGACACGGGCGGGCCGCGCTGTACCTCATCGGCATTATTGGCGCTGAACCGGGCGAAAGCCCGGCATGATGAGGCGTTCCGCCGGTTCGCGGCTGGCGAGGGCTCGGCGTCATCACTGGAGAAGGCCGCCCGCCGGCTGGAGAAGGCCCAAGCCGACTACGACATAACCAAAGGTGGCCTAGAGGATCTGCGGCAACGCCGGGACGCTTGCACCGATCTGGAGGAGCGCCGCCGGCTAGAGGAGCGGGCGGCGTGGGCTGAGGCGAAACGCGAGTCGCTGCTGGCCGCGCATCGTGCGGCGTACTCATCTGAAAGCTGGGCGACCCCAAACGTTGTCGAACAGATCTCGGCAGTGGTCAAGTCCCAAGGGGCTGACCCCAGGGAGCGGGCGCTGCTGGATGGCGTCCCGGTGAGTTCCCAAGATTTCAGCCAGGGCGTGAACGAGACTGTGCGATGGGAAATGGACACGGGTGAGGTGGGCTACTTCAAGCCGTTTAGCGGCATAGACCAGTCAACCGCTGATGTTTTCGGACAAGACGAGTCGTTTCAGCCGATCCATGAGGCGGCTGCCTGGCAGCTCGCCAAACGTCTCGGCCAGCCTTACACCGACCTGGTGCCTGCCTGTGTGCTACGCGAAGTCAAGGGAGAAATGGGAAGCTTCGCGGAAGCCCGCCCAGGTGTGAAGCAAGACGATTTCAGGCGCTCACCCCACTGGGAGGATGCCGCGTTCTATGATGATCTGATCGGCCAGCAAGACCGGCACGCTGGAAACTATCTCATGGACGGTGACCGGCTCAGCCTGATCGACCACGGGTTCACTTTCGGGAATGCCGGTGACAGCGTGAACCGGTCGGAGATCCAGCAAGCCCGCTCCGCCTTGCCGTCCCGTGACCTTACCGACTCGGAGCGGGCGCTACTTACCCGGCTTGTCGCCTCACCAAGCCTGCTCGGGATACGGCGCATGTTGTCCAAGGACCGGGCCGGCGCGCTACGGGACCGGGCGGAGAGGATGCTGCTACTAGGGCATGTGACAAGCAGCACAGAGCTGCCCTACTAAAAATACAAGGCTAGCGTGTATACTTTGGCCTGGAAAGGAGGAACCATGATCCGGGTCGAACTGATGAGTCCACACGAAAAGTTCAGTGACGGCTACTATGTCGCGGCGACACTGACGCTGTGCGATGACGGCCATCTGGAGGTGGACGATCCTGAGCACATTGTGTACTCGGCGCACCCGCACATTGAAGGCCTTCTTGAGACATCGATGCTCGTCAAAGATGAGACCGGGGCCGTGAAGCGTCTTACTTATGCCGATGACCCGGCCTACTGGCTGCGCAACTTGAGACGGATGCTACGTACGGGCTATTTGATACCGGTGACTGTGGTGGACACGGGGCAGGGTGAACTGACCCGTGACCAGGTGTGTCAACTGCTGGGGATTCGCCCCGACACTTGGAGTGGCTATGTTTCACGGGGCCAAGCGCCACAGCCTATTCGACATGTCGGGAGTACTCCGGTGTGGTCAAGTGATCAGGTGGAGCGTTGGCAGGGATCTCGCCAAGGCCGGGGAAAACGACGCACAACTTTACAAGCCGCAGGGACGGAACATGTCTGAGATCAATCAACGCCGTCGGCTTGGTCAATGAGCTTGAGGATGTTGCGGAGCCTTCTGGCGATCGTCCGGTTCAACTCGCCAGGTTGAAGGTTGGCCGTCTCAATAACAGTGAAACCTCCGCGCCGGCTGATGTCGTGAAGTGCATCGATGATGGCATCACGGTTCGCCGCATAGACGGGCCGCTGACCACGGGTTGGGAAGTATGGGTCAATGGTTGAGATGACCGCCCCATCCTTGACCATTCCGCGTAGTTGTGCTCGAACTGCTGCCGAATCAAGCCCCAGCGCGTCAGAGATAGCCCGAGTCCCAGCCCCTTCTGGGTGGTCAAGGAGATAGGAGAGGATGGCCCATCGGGCAGGGGTTATCCCGAGGACGGTGGCTGAATTGATGTCCTCGTAGCGCTCGGGGTTGGTGGCTCGTCGCACGTTTCAAGTTTCGCGAAGAGGTGATCGTATTCAAAAAGAAGTACGTCAACACCACTTAATTGACGTTGATGGCTGTTCAAGTGTTAGGCTGAGTCTGGTATAAGAGTGTGAATGTTCGGCGTGTCGTCGCCAATTGCGGGCGGCTGGCCGGAAGACTGGTAGCACCGTTGAAAGGAGCGCCGTGGCTAAGACCCTGGTGGTACCTCGTATGAGGAAGCGCCCGCAGATAGGGCGGAGTACCAAGCTGACGATGATGATCGACCCGGACCTGAAGCTAGCTGTGCAAATGGCGGCGCGCGCCGAGGGTGTGACGATGGCGTCTTTCATAGAAGCGACGATGCGCTCGACATTGACAACTAGTGTGTCCCGCTCGTCAAAAATAGAGAGAGAACTTATTGATGCGTAAGCTTCCCCAGAAACCACCAGAGGCCCCACCGGGTGGTGGAGCCTCTGAAAGAGTTCTTAGCTTGGCTGCGATGGAACTTGTCTCCCACGAAGAACGATCACTTACTAGTAAGCGCAATCCGGAAGGATGCAATCCCGAAGGACTGTTATGTCTAGTGTAGCGCGTGGTGGCAAAACTTCCATGGAAGTCAAGTCGGTTGCACCGGCTGAGGTGATGGAGTGGCTGCGGGGGTTGTTGGAGCAGGTTGGCCGGATTGACCGGTTGGCTGGGGGGTTTAAGGCTTGTTGCCCGGCGCATGAGGATCGCACGCCGTCGTTGAGTGTGAAGCCCGGCCGGGTGCGGGTGATGTTGCATTGTTTCGCGGGGTGTAGCGAGGAAGCGGTATGCGCCGGGCTGGGCATCGCGGTCCAGGATCTGTTCTATGACCACTACCAGACCGGCGTTAAGTCCCGGCCCGTGAGGACTACTTCTAGGCCCGCCGCCTCCCAGCCAGCCCCAGAGGTTACGCCAGGAGGGCTGAGGGCGTATCAGACGCTTTTCTTCCCCGGTTTGGGTAAACCGTCGGCGGTGTATGGGTACACCGATGAGGCGGGGGGTCTGGTCTACCAGGTGGCCCGCTATCAAAGCGGCGCGGAGAAGACGTTCCGGCAGTTCACGCCTTGCCCGGCGGGCGGCTGGTGGCGTAAAGGCCCCGCCGATGAGGAGCGGGTGTTGTACCGGTTGCCGTCTCTACGGGCCGGTATCGCGGCCGGCGCCATGGTGGTGGTGGTGGAGGGCGAGAAGGACGCCGACACGGGGGCCAGCCAGGAACAAGAGCTGGGGGCGGTTTTCACCAGCGCGGCCGGCGGCGCCATGGCACATTGGCTACCCCAGTACACCGACGAGCTGCGAGATGCTCGGTTTGTGAGGATTATTGCAGATAGGGACGAGCCGGGCCGTGCCCACGCCTGGGCGGTCGCAGCCGCTTTGAAAGACGCGGGCGTGCCGTGTGAGGTTGTGGAGTCTGATCGGGCGAAAGACTGGACCGATCATGTGAATGCCGGCGGCACCCTGGCCGACTTGGTGGCCGCAACCCCCCCGGCGGAGACGCCCGCGCCGGCCCCGCCAGACAACACTGGGGGCGGTTCGGACAACACTGGGGGCGGTTCGGACGACACCGGCGGAGATGACGAGCTGTGGTGGGGTCCCCGCTACATGATCAGGGACGGTTGCCTGTGGAAGCTGACCCGGGAGAAACTGGCCGGCTGCTGGCATATCCGCCAACTGTTGCTGTTGGACCGTGAAGTACGGATGACCCGGCGTATCCGCTCGATCGTGTCTGACGCCGAATGGGACGACGACCCGCGGCTGGCCAGGATCTCGGCCTACCAGATTGAGGCTATAGACCCAGATGGCGGGGACCCCTTGGTGCTGGAGTTGGATGCCAAAGAGTACCGTGACGGCGCCTGGCTGGATGAGCTTGGCGGGGCGGATTTCCGCCGTGACCGGAGTGGCCGGGCCGAAGTTATGCGCGGTATTGAGTCCGTGTCACGTCAGGCCCCCACGGTACGGGTGCGGGCCTCGATGGGGTGGGCGATGCTCAACGGGCAGCGCGCCTACGTCCACGGCGGCGGCGCGATCACAGCCGATGGGCCGATCGACGTGCCGGTGAAGCTGCCGCCAGACATGAAAGCGTGGGTCCTGGAGCCACCTAGCAGCCCCTTTGATGTCGGTGATGATGCGGAGGCGTCACTGGGGTTGCTGGCGTCGGCGGCTGAGTGGATGCCGCCGCGTATCTGGTTTGCCCTTGGTGGAACCATTTACCGGTCGATCCTGCCGGATAACCGGGTGATCACGATGATGGTCGCCCCGCCCGGGGCGGGCAAGACGGAGTTGTCGATGGTTGCCGCGCAGCACTTCGCACCCTCGATGTCACACACCCGCCGCTGCTACGTGTCGATGGGTTCTGGTGGCACCACGGTCAAAGCGGCCCAGGTGACCCAGCATCGGGCCAAAGACGCGACGTTGCTGATCGACGATTTTCCGGCCCGGGCGGCGCGTGAGAAAGCCGAGTCCGCGCAAGAGGTGATGATTCGCGGCGTGTGGAACCGGGAAGCGCGCACGACGCTGACCCATGACCGCCAGCAGGTGCCAGGCCCTTACGCCAGGTGCTCAGTGATCTCGTCGGCCGAGTATGCGCCCAGTAACGGCAACGGGGCACGGGAACGCTGCCTGGTCGTGCCGATGCCTTGGGGTAACCGGCCCCCTGTCCAGATGATCTCCGCCGCCCAGGCCCCCGCCAACGCGAGGGCCAGGTCCCGGTTCTTGGCGTGGCTGATCCAGGCCACCGCCTCAACTGGTGAAGAAGAGCTGGAAACACTGATCAGCTCATGGGACCTGTGGTGGCAAAACCAGCTCATTGAGCGCGGCTATGCGACCCGCACCGCTGAGCATGTGGGCCGGCTGCTGGCCGGCTGGCAGTGGGCGATCCAACAGATAACCAGTCACGGGGTATGGGACCAGGCCCGGGCCGATCAAGAACTGGACCGGGTGTGGGAGGCCGCCCTCGATGCTGCCGGCGCCGACTCCGACCCCGACCGGGACGTGTCCACTGTTGCCGCGCTGATCAGGCTGATCGGCAAAGCGCTATCGTCGCGCGGCTTTGTCGCTGACGCCACAACTCAGGATCAGCCTCCCACCTCGCTGGATGCGCTGGATTGCGGATGGACATCGATCCCGACCAACAGCGGTTTGCGGTGGGTGTCCCAGGGCCGCCGGCTCGGCTGGGTACGCGCCGACCGGGTCTATCTGGACCCGGCTGCCGTGTTGTCCGCCGCCCAGTCGGTTGCCGACGATGAGGGTGTGCATCTGGGTGTCTACTCGGTTTCAGCGGCCTCGGCGATGCTGGTCGAAGCGGTTGAGGGCATGATCTGCGGAGTCGGCGGTAAACGCTCACACCGGGTGCGTATCGGTGGCCGGCTGGAGCGGGTGTGGGATCTGCCGGTGTCACTGTTTTGGCCGCCCGATGATGAGGAGGAGCCGGAAAACCGCCCGATGTCGTTGCCGCCAACACCAGGGCCACAAACCCCGGCGCCGTCGACGCCGGGCGGACCGGAGCGGGTGGCGTGTGTGGTGTGTGGCCAGCCGATGATCGTAGTTGACGATTCCGACCGTCACCCGGGCTGCGAAAACATCACCCCCCCGGAAGACACTCACTCACTAGTAAGTGAAAGCCAAGCGGTGGATCGTTGGCGGGCCGCTGAGGTGGTTTTGACGGCCGGGGCGGCGATCCTGCCAGATGGCACCCGGTTACCTGCCCCACAGGTGGAGCACCTGGGCGATCTGGCCCGCTGGGCCGGCGAGCAGCGTATTGGCGCCGGCGGCGGGAAGACCCGCCCCGAGCCGGGCCGGGTCTGGCTGGCCAGGGATTGGCTGGAAGCCCACCACCTGCCGGTGCGCGACCAGGTGACTGTGGAAGCCGGCCGGTTCACGAAAGCCGACGAAAAACTGGCCAAAGCGCTGGCCAAAGCTTGGACGTCTAGCCCGTTCATCACAGGTGCTGTTGCCGCCGGCTATGAGACGGGTAAAACCACCATGTCTGGTTGGACAAGGGTTTACCGGCGCGGCTCGAAAGATTCCGCCGTGGTCACCTCACCCGAGTGGCTTTCCCGGGACAATCCCTTATGGCAAGATGATCCGTCCCCTGAGCATCTAATCCGCCGGCTGGGGTTATGGACCCACACCACGGGTGTACCGCTGATCATCCAAGAAGGTGTCACATTCAAGTCATTGTGCCGTCTCAACGCGGCCGCGTTGCCGGATCTGCCGTGGGCGTCGATGGCCGCAGATTTCGACTGGACAAGGACACCGACCGATGAAGATCTGGCCCACGATTGGGTTCACTGCTATGACCGTCGTAAAAGCTATCTGGCGGCGTGCGCCGGCGTGGAGGCCTCTGACACGTTGGAGCACGTCACCAGGCCCAGCGTGGACCCGAAACGGCCCGGGTTCTGGCATCTGTCCAAGTGTGACTGGGACGTGTTCGGGCTACCGGACCCGCGCCTGGATTATGACGATGAGCTGTGCCAATGGGTGGCCACACCCACGCTGGCGTTGTTGGCCGAGCATTGCCAGATCCAAGTGGATGAGGCCTGGCTTTACACAGGTAAAACAAGCCGCGTCTGTGAGCACGCCTATGAGACGATTCGGACCGCCCTGGGCAAAGCCGAAACCTGGGACCAGACCGACCCGGACGTGGTGGCAGTGATCGCCGCTTTGAAGGCGTCATACCGGAAAGGCATCGGCCAAATGGCCCAAGTCAAAGACGAGGGGACACAAAAAAGGGGGCATAGGCCTGATGTCCGGGCCTCAATCATTGCCACCCACCGCGCCAACTCGATCCGGGCTATGCTGTACGCCGGTGCCAACGGTGTGTGGCCGCTGGCCATGGCGCGCGCCGACTCGATCCTATTTGCCGCCGACGATCCTGACCCGATAACGGCTTGGCCCGGGCGCCCAGACGGCATCTCGGCCCAGCTCGGCAAATACAAACCCGCCGGCACCCAAGTGATGACGGAATGGGCGCGCCTGGCTCTACGGGAGCCGGTATCGCCGTCCCGCTCGATCTGGGCCGTCACCGATCCGGCGAAAGCCGAAGAAGACCTCAGTGTCGCATGAAAGGAACACAAATGGTCGACACATATTTCGCGCAACCCATCGGGGTTCAGCGCAGCCGGGCGAAGGGTTCACGGTTGCCTGCTGGAACGGTTTGTGTGGACCGCTCAACCAAGTACGGCAACCCCTACAAGGTGTCCCGGAACCCGAATGGCGGATGGATGGTGGTTGGCCCGGTCGGTACGATCGCCTGCCTGGACGACAAGATTGGGGCGAGCCGGGTTGCCGTGGATGCCTTCACAACCATGCTTAAAACCCGGCCGGCGGGCATCATCCACTATCCAAGTGATGACCAGATCCGCGCTGAACTTAGGGGACATGGCCTTGCCTGCTGGTGCCCGGTATGGGATAAGACCACCAGGTGCCCGGAGTGCGCCGGGTTGGGCATGATTCTCGACCCGGCCCAGTTCATCTCTGGCCCGCCGTGTGTCGCCTGTGAGGGCACTGGCTTTGCCCGCTACCCCTGCCACCGTTGGCCGCTGATGGAGCTGGCTAATGCCTAGGCCGCGTAAACCAGTTGTGGAGCCGTCCAGCTCGGTTCGGTCCCGGCTGATCGGGTTGGGTGGCCAGCGTTCCGATGGGTCCCCAGATGTCAGGGGTATAGCGGCCCGGCTTGGGCGGTCGCCACGCACGGTGCAGAGGTATCTTGCCTCGGGCTGGTTACCTGATCAGGCCGAGTCCCATGTGTCGTCGCTGGAGGCTGCTGATGCCCGCCGGCCTAGGTGGATCACCTCTGACGAGGGGCCTACAGCTCGGGGCTTACTGGGTGATCGCCACTCAAAGATGCCCGCTGTTCAAGACGTGCGCGGGTCGCTACTGACGGCATACCGTCGCGGCGATGGCAGCATCGATACACGCCGGGCCGCCGACGAGCTGGGCCGCAGCCAGCGGACGGTGCAGCGGTGGGCCAAGGGCGAGTCGAGACCAAAGATCGATGCCCAAGAGCTGTTGCGGGGTAAGGTTCGCGAGTCGTTAATCACGACTAAAAGGGGGTCGCGTTTGTCTCATCGCGGTTCGTCAGTCAAACTAACTGCCATGATAACCGTGTCGGGGGATACCCGGCGTCGCACTGTCGGGAACGGCGCTGCGATCAAGTTGTCTGGAGCGGATATGGATTCGATTGCCCAGGCGTATGCGGCTGGCGGTGACAGCGCTGCGTCGAGCGCGCTTGTTAAGGTGGTTGGCAAATCTAGTTACATGCGGGGAATCGTTGGGGGAGGGGCCGCTGGTGTGGCGGTGAGTGATGTTTCAGAAGTGCAATTCACCTGAAATATCGTACTAAAATAGTCTGATAGTGTGTCAGTGAAGATTAGTGAGAAGGAGCCTTTATGAGTGACCAAACAGCAGCAGCGGAAACCGCCGGGTTGGCTGAAGAAGATAGGGCAGCCGTAGCCGACTTGGTCAATGGTTTGGGAGACTTCACGCCCGCTGACGCATCTGATTCTGATTTTGTGTCTGAGCAGTGGCAACCGCCGGCAGCGCCTCAGTGGCAACCGCCGGCCGCACCTCAGCCAGTGCCTCAACTAGCGCCCCAACCAATATCGGCGGTTGCGCCACAGGCGCCGGTAACCCAGCCGGCAGCGCCCCAACCGGTGCCTCAGCCAGCACCGGCCGCGCCACAGTTGGCGCCGGCGCCTCAACCGGTTTGGTCGCCTCCAGTGTCACAACCGGTCCAGCCCTGGCCCGGCCAGTTTCCCGGTTGGTCGCCCACAGCGCTTCCGGTTGCTTCAATGCCCGCCCCAGAGGCTGCGCATATGGGGGCTTGGCAGCCCGGGCCTGTCGGAATGGTCCCAGAGCCGCCGCGCCGGGCCATCGCCGACTTGGTATCGGCGCTCGACCATGAGCCGGCGACGCCGACTACGGGTTTGCGCAAATTGCTTCATATGGGGCTTTCCAGGACAGCGGCAGCTCAAGACGCGGATGAAAAGTTGCTCCGTACACAGTTCCCCCGCCCCGTGATGATCGTCATAGCCAACCCGAACGGCGGCTCGGGAAAATCTCCGACGGCAATCGGTTTGGGATCGGCGTTTGGTTTGGCCCGTGGGGCCGGTGTGGTTGTGTGGGACAACCATGAGGCACGGGGCACGCTGTCCGACCGGGCGTTTTCAGCTCACCGTAACAGTGTGGTGGATATGCTCGACCGGTCCGAGTCGCTACTGCGCGCCGATGCCAGGGTAGCCGACATCCAGGCTCTGCTGAACTATCAGGCCAACGGTCAGTTCTGGGTGTTGTCTGCCGCTAAAGAGGTCGGCCAGCCGATCACGCCAGAACAGTTCAAAACGATTCGCGAGATCCTGTCAAGGTTCTTCTCGATCATCATCGTTGAAACCGGCAACTCTGAGGCGGCCCCCAACTGGGCTGAAGCTGTGGTCAATGCGGACGTGCTACTCACCCCGACTAAGTGGCGCAAAGACAACGTCGTAACGGCCGGGAGGATGATTGAAACGTTGACTTCGCAAGGCCGGGACATCGTGAATCGGATGATCGTTGTCGGCACTAACGGGCCGGGCGAGCTGATGCCAACCATCCAGTCTTCGGTAGCCAACTGGTTCGCGCCAGCACCGATTATCGAGATCCCGACCGACAAGCATCTTTCTGAAGGCGCAGAGATCGACTGGAACCTGCTTCAACCGACCACCCGCCGCGCTTACCAGTCATTAGGCGCTGCCGCCGCGCGCATGATAGTGGCCTACCTCAGCGGGCGATGAGATGCGTGAACTCATCGGCATCCTGTTCGTCCTCATAGTCGGCGGTGTCGCCGTGGCGCTGCGGATGGGCTGGCGGCCATGGGACCAACTGGGGGCACGCCGCCAGCTTCGCAGGACCACCAGGTGGCTTGAAAAGAACTACCCGTCCAGTGGCGGCACATGGGACGGCCCCCAGTGGATTGAGGCCCAAGAAGCAGTCGGCGGCAAGTTTCTCCTTTACCCAAACAACCTTAAAGGGGACTCAAATCTGGCGGACGGCGAGGGCTGATGTGCAGGAAGGGCGGTCCTCGATGCGCCGGGCACATGCGGGCCAGGCTGGCCGCCGCTTTGGCCCACCAGGCGCAGGTGGAGGAGAAGATCGCGGCCGGCCTGATCCCGGGATACAAGCAAGCCACTGCCCGGGAATCAGCCCAAAAGCGGGTCGACCGCAGCCAGGAGCTGCTAGACCAAACGGCTGGCGGGCAGGCGGATCTTCGCAGCCAAATAGCGCAATGCAAAGACAAAGAAAAACGGGCCGAACTGTTACGTCGGCTCGACGCCGGCGAGGAGGCCTACCAGGCGCAGCTCGCCGAACACCGAATGGAAGGAGACAAAGATGATGAGCGAGGAGTTGGAGGTCAAGCTCCAGGAAGTCTTGGCGGCGCGATCGGTGCCGGGCCAGGTGACCGATCTGGATGCGGGAACACTGTCGGATCAGGACCGGGAGGCCCAACTTCGGGCTCACCTGGTGTTCGCGGCGGATCTGGCGGACGCGGAGAACCGCCTCAAAATTACGGACAAGGGGCTGCTGATGGAGATCGCCGCCGGGTTTTAAGTGTTGGCGGTGCGAAGGTTGCAGCGGTTGCCCAACCCGTCCCTGCTGCATACGAGCAGCTACGGCTCACAGGGAAGGCGACACCGACACTTTATGAGCTTGAGTCAGATACATCGGCCCAGGCTTTCCATGACGCCATCAGCGCTCACCGGGCCTTAAACCCACACGGTGGCTCTGTTGATGTCCACGGCGTGGACGAGTACCGGCACATGCGGTTGTTCGCTACCGATGACGGCCAGGCGGGCTACGCCATCCATGGTGGTGACGAGCTGGTCAGCGTGTTTTCGGCCGCCGGATCGGGTCGCGGCCGGGCAATAGGTATGTCGGCGGTTGCTGCGGGGTGCCGCCGGGCTGACTGTTTTGCCCAACCGGGCTTTGAGGGCGACCAGGAGGGGTTTTTGCCCCGTATGTACCGTGATGCTGGTTTCAAGGAAGTTGCCCGCGTCCGAATTAACCCTGACTATGACCATCCTGCCGATGCGATGTGGGTGTCGATTCTGGCCGTCGTAGATGACCCGCCCCCGGTTCGGTGGTTCGGCCCTAACGACTACGAGACGGCGTGTGTCTACCGTGACGGGTTGCTACCAAAGCGGGAGTCGCCGGCAGGGGGCAGTCGGCCATGATGGGTCGGACTC
>WREX01000007.1 GCA_009779115.1 Propionibacteriaceae bacterium | reverse complement strand
TATACTGTGTGTTTTCTCCGCCCCTCACATACTATTTTACACGCAATCACACCGAATTCAGATTCTTTGGGCAAAAAAACCCAACAAAAGTGGGTGTCGACAAAGAAACTATATGCCTCATTGTCGGGAGATATCGTGAGATTCAACCTGTTGCCACAAACTGAAGTACAATGAGGACCCGTTGGTGAAGAACCATCGCGTATGGCTTCTGGATCGGTCACCCGGTCGAGTTGTCAGTGGTGAGAGCGTGTCCCCAGTACGCCGAAGTGCCGTTGACCCGTCTTGTGTCTGTCCCTGTAAATGCTCATTTGACGGTTGTTCGCTGACGGGCCCGATGTCTGGAACCAGGCATGCTGTCTCAGGGTACGACTCACATTGTCGCGGTTGCGGAGATGGTGTGCCAGGTAGCATGTCAGCCGGGGCAGGGACTGAAGAAAAAGATAGGACCACTGTGAACGAAGAACTAACTCCCCGCCGAGCCGTGCCCGAGCATCATCGGCGGAATATTTGGATCATCGTCGTTGTAGCTGTTGTTGTCGTTTGTGGCGGTGGAGTGGGTGTCGCGTACGGAACAGGCTTCTGGCCCTTCTCTTCGACCGCGCAAAACACCCCGACGCCCACGCCGCCGTCATTCGGTCCGCGGGTCATCCAAACACCCACCCCCACGCCGCCTCCCGTACTGGAGCCCTTGCCGACATGGCCGTTGACCGGAGTCGGCGGCGATGTCGTCGACCGTCCGGCTCTGGTCGTCAAGATCGAGAATTCCTCGGACGCCCGTCCGCAGGAGGGTTTGGAGTCCGCTGACATCGTCTACGAGGAGATGGTCGAGGGCGGCATCAGCCGGTTCGCGGCAATCTTCAACTCCACCTTGCCACCCCGGATTGTGCCGATTCGTTCCGTACGTCCCATGGATGGCCCCATCACAGCGTGGACCGGTGGAGTCCTGGCGTTCTCCGGTGGACAAGCCCAGTTCACCAGTCGAGCGCAGAACGACGGGTTGCAGCTACTTTCCATGGATGCGGGCGCGAAGGGCTTCAGCCGGGTCTCAGGCCGGGCGTCGACCCACGACGTCGCCGGCGACCCCGCTGCTTTCCTGGCCCAGGCCGACTCTTCCCATCAATCGCCCCCGCCGCCTTTCGCCGCGTTCGACACCGATGGTTCTGGCAGTACGGCCCAACGTCAGGGCACGATGACCTCCCAGGTGTCGGTGACGATCTCCTCGATCGCGCATCCGAGTTGGAGTTGGGACGCGTCGTCCGGTCGCTGGTTGCGCTCCGAAGGCAACACTCCCGCCAAGGACGCGGCCGGGGACCAACTGAGCGCGAGCAACGTGCTCGTCCTGGGTGTCCAGGTTCAATACTTGGCTGGAACAGACGCGGCCGGAAATCATATACCGGAATCCATCGTGGTGGGCCAGGGGTCGGGTATCGTCGTGTCTGGGCAGATGAGTGCCCCGATCACGTGGCAAAAGGCCGACGAATCGTCACCGTGGCAATTCCTGGACGCCACCGGTGCACCCGTCACGCTGACGCCTGGCAACACATGGATCGAATTGGTGCCTAACTCGGGAACGTGGTCGGTCTCGTAACGGCTGCTCCCCGCGTCCTGCTTGAAACGCGGGATCATCTGATCGGAGGTTGAGATGTCTAGTCCATCCCATGAGTGGCAACCGCCCGACGATGGCGACGCCCAGCGTGCACGAGCCCCGAGATGGCGCACGTGGCTGATCATCATCACGGCTGTGGTCGTCGTCGCTGCCGGTACGACAGTCGTGGTGTCGGCTATGACGAAGCCCAAGACGCTCCCGTCACAGCCCATCGCGTCGGGGGTGCCGTCGCCCAGCCCATCGCCTTCTCCCCGGTCCGTACCCACGCCTACTGAGACAACGGCGACGTGGCCCTTGACGGGAATGCCAGGCGACGTGGTCCAGCGGCCTGCCCTGGTCATCAAGGTGGAGAACTCCTCGGATGCCCGCCCCCAAGAGGGGCTCGATTCGGCGGATGTCGTCTTCGAGGAGATGGTCGAAGGCGGGATTAGTCGATATGTCGCTATGTTCAATTCCACCTTGCCTACTCACGTTGTGCCAGTACGCTCGATTCGTCCGATGGACGGTCCCATCGCCGGCTGGACCAATGGGGTGATCGTATTCGCCGGTGGCAAGGACCGCTTCAAGACCCGGGCCCAGACCGACGGCCTGCAATTGATCAGCACGGGGTCAGGCTTGGGTCGGGTCAGCGACCGGGTGGCCCCGCACAACTTGGCCGGCAACCCCGAGAAACTGCTTGCCAGAGCCGATGCCAACCACCAGGCGCCGCCTCCGCCCTTCGCCACGTTCGCATCTGGCGGTGCGCCAGGAACCGCCCAAACCGAGGGTACGCCCGCATCGAAGCTCACAGTCAACATCTCTTCCATCGCCCAACCCCGCTGGACCTGGGACGGTCAGAAATGGTTGCGCTTCGAAAAAGACAAGCCCGCTGTCGTCGTCTCCGGCACACAGTTGTCCGCCACGAACGTCCTCGTACTCGGCGTGGACATCGTCATGCAACCCGAAGTCGACGCCAACAATGTCCATGTTCCCGAATCCATCGTCACCGGCCAGGGCCAGGGCTTGCTCGCCTCCGGCGGCGCGTCAGTCCCCATCACCTGGAAAAAAGACACCGAGACCTCCGTCTGGCAGTTCCTCGACGCCAACGGCCAGCCCGTCACCCTCCTCCCTGGCATCACCTGGGTCGAACTAGTCCCCAACGGAACAGGCAACTGGTCAGTGTCCTGAGGGCCTCGCTGATCGTCCTGATCAACGTGTCGTTGGGGGATTATATGGCATGCTGGAGTTATGCGCGCGATTATCGTACACAAGCCAGGCGGACCCGAAGAACTTGAATTTGCTGAGGTGGAGACACCTCGGCCGGGGCCTGGGGAAGTACGTATCGCCGTGGCGGCGGCGGGGGTGAACCGGGCAGACCTCGCGCAGCGGCGGGGGTTTTATCCTCCGCCTCCGGGGATCACGGACATCCTTGGGCTCGAAGTTTCGGGGGTTGTGGATGCGGTTGGACCGGATGTAGCCGAGGCTTCGGATGCGAGTACGGCGGGGTCTGCTGCGTGGACTCCTGTCGTGGGCACTCCAGTGGTGGCTTTGCTGGCTGGTGGTGGGTATGCCGAGTACGCGGTCGCCCCGGTGGGGCAGTGCGCGCCCGTACCCGCGTCGATGGATATGACTGATGCCGGAGGCATCATGGAGACCGCGGCAACAGTGGTGTCTAATTTCGATCACATCCGCTTGTCAGCAGGCGAAACGATCCTGATTCACGGGGGTACGGGCGGCATCGGCTCGTTCGCCCTTCCGTACGCAAAACAACTCGGTTTGCGTGTCATCACGACCGTCGGGTCCGAGACCAACGCCGCCTACGCCCGAGAGCGGGGCGCCGATGTGGCCGTCGACTACCACGGTGACTGGGAAGAAGAGGTACGCCAGGCCACGTCTGGTGCAGGCGTCGACGCCATCCTCGACATCATGGGTGCGAAGTACTTGGAGGCCAATGTCCGCCTGCTCACCCGAGGCGGCAGACTGTGCATCATCGGCCTACAAGGCGGCCGCAAAGCCACTCTCGACATCAACGAACTACTATCCAAAGCCGCAACAGTCACTGCGACCAGTCTCCGCTTCCGCCCCCTGAGGGAAAAAGCCGAAATCGTACGCCACGTCGCCGAACACATCTGGCCCCTCTTCGAGTCGGGAGCCATCCCCCTCCCCAAGATCACAACATTCCCGTTGTCCCAAGCCGCCGAAGCCCACACTCACCTAGACTCCGGCCACAACCTGGGCAAGGTCGTTCTCACGAACTGACAGCAAACGCGGACGCAATTCGCGTAGTGGTGGTTGTCGTTTTGAGCGAACACTAGCTCAGATTTTTCGCCATTTTTATCTGCTAGTGTTCGCTTATGAAATATTGGTACGTGGGGGATGCGGCTCGGGCGTGGGGGGTGTCCGAACGGTGGGTGCAACGACTGCTGGTTGCGGAACGGATTCCGGGGGCTGTGCGGGAAGGGCGACGCTGGCTGATTCCTCAGTCCGCTCCCAAGCCGGTCGATGGGCGTGGGTTCCGGTATCAGAATATTCGAGAAGAGCTGAGGGAACGGTTGTTGCGGATCGATGCTCTCAAGGCTGAGTTGGAGCGCAGGCGGCCTTTCACTCGTTCGGAATTGGACCGGATTCGGCGGGAGTTCGGTGTGGAATACACCTATGATTCCAACGCAATCGAGGGGAGTAGCCTGACTTTGCGGGAAACCGCACTTGTCCTTGAGGGTGCGACCATCGGGCAGAAGGCGCTCAAGGAGCACTTGGAAGCGGTGGGCCACAGGGATGCGTACGACTTTGTTGAAACTCTGGCAGCTCACATCCCACCTGAACCGATCACATCGCGGGTGATCAGGGAACTGCACTTTCTTGTCCTGGCCGATCAGCCTCAGGCTCGGGGGGCTTTCCGCACCATTCCCGTGCGCATTCTGGGAACCACCCATCGGCCTCCAGAACCGCTGCTGGTGCCAGAGCTGATGGAAGACCTTGTGTCGGAAGTGTCCAAGGATCGTCGTCATCCGGTGGTACGTGCCGCACGGTTCCATCTGCGGTTCGAATCGATCCACCCGTTCATCGATGGTAATGGCCGTACGGGGAGGCTGGTCCTCAACCTGATGCTGCTCCAGGCGGGATACCTTCCGGTCAACATCAAGTACGCCGACCGCGAGCGCTACTATGAGTGTTTTGAGGCCTGGGACAATAACCAAGACTCACTTCCCATGACTCTCCTGGTCGCCGAGTATGCTGAGGGCCGGATCCGGGAGTGGATCGACATCCTCGACCATTCAGTGGATGTCGTGGAGAAGGTACGGGTGTGAGGACGTGTGCGTTGGCGAGAGGTCCGATGAGGCAGGCGCGATACCGGACTAGCTCATATTTTTCCTCTATTTTGGCAGCTAGTGTTCGCTTCGTAACCATGGGGTAGAGGTATCCCCGAATCCACCGATCCATGGCTGCTGCGCGACCCAGTGGAGGTACGCTGGCTCGTCGGGCGTCGCTCAACAGACGTCCAGTCTGCCCTCACGCCACCCGCCGACCCATCGCACCCCCACAGTGTCGCTCGCGACGCCAGCAATCGGTGGATTCGGGGTATCTCCGAGTGCCGAAATGTGGTGACGCCGACTACCGGACTCGTTTGTTGGGGTTGATGAGGTCTAGGATGTCGACTTTTTTGTTGGTTTGTTCGAGGAAGATTTCGACGAAGGCTTTCATGGCTTCCTTGTCGCCGACGCCGGCGTTCATGTCGGTGATCAGGTCGTTGACGGTGGCGTAGATCTTGGACGGGAACTGGCTGGGGTGGGTGTAGAAACCGCGGGCCTGCTCGTACTGTTCCATGTCGTGGGCGTAGAAATAGACGGGGATGCCGCACAGGTAGGCCTCGTAGACGATGGCGGAATAGTCGGTGACGACGGCGTCGGCGATCGCGAGGAGTTGGATGGCGGAGAAGTCGGGCACGTCGATGGACACGGATGGGAAGGCCGCCCCGGAGCGCTCGCCGCGGATGGGGTGGGCTTTGACGATGAGGGCCCAGTCGTTGTCGTGGATGGTCTGGACGAGCGAGAGGACCCGCGAGGTGTCCATGGCAGTACGCCGGATCGTCGGGGCGTAGAGGACGACACGCCGCCCGGCCAACTGCGGATAGGCCGCCAAGATACGTTTGCGCACATCGGCCATGTGATGGGGGTCGCTCAACAGCTCCACTCGCGGCAGCCAGGCGACGTGGAAGATGCCCGGGTCGCAGTGATAGGCCTCGGCGAAGTACGGGATCGCGCCGGAATAGCTGACGACGGCATCGGTGTACCCGGCGTGCATGCGCAACAATCCGGCCAGGGTACGCGAGGGGATGTTGGATTGTGCCGACCATCCTTCGGACTTGTCGACGATCGACCAGCCGAATTTTTTGAAGGCGCCGAGGGCGTGCCAGAGCTGGACGACTCGCAGGCTCGGGCGGTGGTTCAGCAGGGACGCGAGCGGCAGATAGGCGTCGAGGACGACAACCCGCGATGTCGCCATTTCGTACATCTGGTGGAACAGATGGAGCACATACCTGGCTCGCGACAGCAGGCTCCCTCCGAATTCGCGGCATAGAACAACGGTCTTTGGTGGATGGGGAACAGCCTGCAACCGGTCGACCAACACCTGGAAGTCAGCCGTGATGGCGTTCGAGTTCCACGTGATGAACGCCACTTTGTTGCGCACGGGCAGCAGCTTCATCACAGAGTAGATTGCGTTCGCCACCGGCACGCCAATACGCAACAACATTCGCTCAACAGAGACTTTAGCCTTGTCGGAGCGCGTTTGATGTTTCGGTGGCGCGTGGTTGTTCATTACTCACAACCTACTCCTGTCCAGGCCTGACACGGTAGTTGATGGATGGTGTATCTGTCGACTGAGACGAATATATCGTCGAGGAGCCAGTCCGCACCCGTCACGAATCACTGTTCCAGTGGTCCACATCCACGGCGATGGGGGGCCCCTGGTGGAAGATCAGGTCGATGAAACGCTGGGTGGCGTGGCCGTCGCAGCGGTCGAGGAACTTGTCGTGGAACTGGCGCAGGCGTGCTTCGTCAACCTGCGGGTCTCGCAGCGCGGACAGCAGTTCGGGGAAAGTACGTGCGAGAGGACCGTACGCGTACTCGTCGAAGTCGTAATAGAAGCCGCGATGCCGGGTGTAGTCGTCGAGGTCGGGAACGTAGAAGACGACCGGGCGTCCGAGCAGGGCGTAGTCGAAGATGGCGGACGAATAATCGGTCACCAGGACGTCGGCCACCAGGAGGAGGTGGTTGAATTCGTGGTACGAACTCAGGTCGATGATCTTATCGGCGTACGCGGGCGGGATCGGCAGCGGGTCGGTGATGAACGGGTGCATCTTGATGACCAAAAGGTCGTGATCACCGAGGGCGGCCCCGAACCTGTCCAGGTCGATGAACTTTGCCGGATAATGGGCCCCGCGCTTCTGCCCCCCGCGGAAGGTGGGTGCGAAGAGGATCACACGCTTGCCCTTCAGTTGCGGCACGGCATCGTAGAGGGGCTCCAGAATACGGTCCTGCTCGTCGGCGTCGAAGAACAGGTCGGAACGCGGTGCCCCTGTGGCATGGACAGTCTGCAACGGCACGGAAAAGGCCTCGGCGAAATCCTTGCGAATCGACTCAGCCGACACAATGACATCAGTGTAATTCTTGTGCGACATGGAGGTCGACGGCGGCCCGCCCCCTCGGCCCTGACGGCTGTACCCAACACGCTTGAGAGCCCCGAGCGCATGCCAGACCTGCACCAGACGCGTACCCCGCCGCAACCGAAGCGGATACAAAACGGGCAGGAAGTCGTCGACCAGGACGTACTGGGTCTGTGCCATCGCGACAACAAAACGAAGATTGTGAATCAATCGTGTCCAACCAGATGCCGTCCGCGTCGGCAGGCAGACTTCCGTGACCGCGTACTGGTTCTTGTCCAGGCTGTCGTAAACGAACTTGAGGTTGTCGGTCAAAACCCCGAGCCGATTCGTGACGAAGATGACACTGTTGGGCCGAATAGGGCACACCAGGCTGACAAGGGAATACGCGAGAATACTGGGGAGGTTTCGCAGTCGTTGCAACTGGGGGTGGAGCCAGAGTCGCCATTGCGCGGGCATCAGGTTCGAGTCTCCTTCAGAACTGTCATTGTTCTCTCGACTCCGTCTGAGATGGTGTAGAGAGGCTGCCAGCCCAGGCCGGCGAGCTTGGATCCGTCCATGACCGCCAGGCTCGCCGTAGAGAATCCCCGTGACTCCACCGCGCCGGGAAGGTCAAAGACCACCTGTTGTCCGACCGTGTGGGCGACCAGCCGGGCCAGGTCTTTCAGATGGATGTCGCACGAAGGATGAGCCACGTTGTACGCCTCGCCGGACGTGCCCGCCATCAGACAAGTCAGAATACCACTGACCGCGTCAGCGACATGGCAGTACGAATAGAACTGCTCGCCAGCGGACTTCAAGACGACATCGCGGCCGGCGACCGCATTGGTGAGGAATTGCGACATGGCCTTGGTGTCATCGGCCCTCACTGTGGGCCCGAACACGCGAGGTAAGCGGACGATGACGACATCGGCGCCGTACTGTTCCCGGTAGGCCTGGCAGAGGGCTTCGCCGGTGCGCTTGCTCTCGGGGTATCCGGCGCGCAGGGTATTGGAGTCGATGTAGCCCAGGTCGGACTCCCGGAACCGGTCCACATCGCCGCGGTTCTCGCCGTAGATTTCCACGGTCGACAAGAAGAGGGTACGTCGCGCGTGGGTGCGCAGGGCCAGCTCCAACATGGTTCGTGTGCCCTCTACGTTCACCATGATGGTCCCGACCGGATCGGAAGCGTATGCCACGGGGTGGGTGTTGCTGGCGGCATGGATGACATAGTCAGCCGATGCGATGGGAAGGGACCTGATGGGTGCTGTGGGTGGGGGTGAGGCGGGTGCGAAGTAAGCGGACGGTGTGGGGGTGGGGGCTGGTTTTCCGGGCGGGGGCAGGGGTTCCATCTGTGCAAGATCCGCCGGTTCAGACGGTAGAGGAACATTGTCGGAGGCAGGAGACTGTGAGGTGACCATGCCGTCGCCAAGGTCAACTGCCGACATGGTCAGATTCGGATACCCGTCGTACTGGCTGAACTGCTGAAGCAAAGACGGCAAAGTTCTGGCAAGTGCGTGCACGGTGCAGTTCATGCCGTACTGATTGTTGCGGGCCATCAAGACGTCGACCAGAAAGGTGCCAATCGCTCCGGAAGCGCCGGACAGGATCACTGTGGAGTCGCGGAGCAAATCCCAATCAAGATTGAGGGATGCGACGCGATCGAGGTCTTGCCGATAGGTATGACTGCTCAACCGGTCCACGTCTCAACTCCTGCGCCCGCGGACAACGCCTCACAGGAGCTGATTGACCGGAAGCAAGTGCTCAGGAGGTGTCACCTTCAACAGGGCTTGGAAGAGCGCCAAGTCGTCGGGGGTTGTCAGCTTGATGTTCTTGTCCGATCCCACCGAGAAGTAGAGACGCTCACCGAGTTCCACCATCATGGTGTTGGTGTACGACGACGGCCCGATACCCAGGTGCTTCTCGTAGGCTTCCTGGTAGCGTGACGCGAGCACGTCGTAATGGTAGGCCTGAGGAGTGGCGACACGGCGGATGGAGTCACGCGGGATGAAGTCAACGGTCGAGTAGGGGTCTTCTTGATCGATCTGGAAGATTTGTTCGTTGTACGGCAGGGCTGCCACGCCGTTGCCAAAAGCCCGGCAAGTGGCCAGGACATCGGAAATGACAGAGGCGTCGACCAGGGGCCGGATACCGTCATGGATGACCACGATGTCTTGGGGATGGCAGAGTCCCTGGAGATGCAAGATGCCGTTGTGGATCGAATCTTGTGCACTATCGCCGCCGACCACAATCCAGTCGAGCTTGGTGATGCCGTACTCCTGCGCATAGTCCATCAGAATATTCTGGTATCCCTCAATGCACACGACACCGATGGAGTCGATGCTGGGGTGGTCCTGGAAAGGCTGGAGGGTATACATGAGGATCGGCTTGCCGTCGACCATGACGAACTGCTTGGGCATGTCCAAGCCCATGCGCGACCCGGATCCACCTGCAATTATTAAAGCCGTATTCATCTGCCAACCTTGATGCACTCAAAACGATAGGGTTAATTAGGTAGTAGTTACTCTTGAGGAGAAGAAGCCCGAGTCCTCACAGACTCTTCAGTACCCACGAACTGCTTCTTCCTTCCTAAGGATTCCTCAGGAAACACTACTCGGTTTGCCTGTAGATGCCAAGTCGGACATTGTGTGGTTCCTGACAGTGATCCCACGGATTGGGACTCCCTTTCTCACCGAAGACCACACCTGGGACGCTAGTATTTAGTGACAATTCGCCCGTGCAAGAGGAGATTCGATGGGTGACCTGGGGTTCAGATACCGCAGCATTCGCCACGTCTTAGGCGTGGCAGTGCGGCGCGTTGTTCCTCCTCAGACCTGGGATCTGCTGCAGGGCGCTCGCCGTAGATTTCGAACAGTGCAGGCTCAATTCCGAATTCCGCACTATCCAGGCATGCCTTTACTATCTATCGTGGTGGCATCACATAATACTGAAAATTATCTGGGGGAAGCGCTCAAAAGTCTTATCCGGCAGCAGTGGTCACACATCGAGATCATCATTGTGGACGACGGTTCCACTGACCGTACTGCGGACGTGGCGGCCCAGTTCACAGGCTCGACGATCCGCCTGATCCGTCAATCTCATCGTGGACCAGGGGCCGCGCGCAATGTGGGAGCGTCACTGGCGAAGGGGAAATACCTGGCCTTCTTCGACTCCGATGACATCGCGGATCCTTTCTTCTACCGGCAGGCGATTTTCGGACTGGAGAAAACGCATTCGGATTTCGCAGTGGGGTCTTACGGCACCCTCATCGACTCCAAACTGTGCCTGCCCCCTCCATACATCCAGGTACTTCACCGCAGCAGCAGACGCGGTGTCGTCTTGAGCCAAGTGCCAGAGGTGATGACCAACGCTTTGATGTGCACGAGGGTCTATCGCCGAGACTTCTATGAGCGGGCCGTCGCCCCACAACCGGAAGGCGTTTTCTTCGAGGATCAGTTGTTGACGATGAGGGCGTTCGTACGAGCGCGGGGTTTCGACATCCTGCACCAGCCGGCCCTCCAATGGCGTCGGCGGGAGACCAAAGACACCACGACTCAACAGGCGGGTGAGGCCCACAACCTGCGTGAACGCGTCCGGGCCTACAAGGAGACAGCGGACTTCCTCCTGAACGAGGGCAGACCCGAGATCCGAGTGGCCAGACTGGCTCAAATCCTGGCGACAGACCAGTTGACTCTGACGAGACTGTCCACCGCCTCCGAGGAGTACTTCGACATCGCCCGCCAGTTCTTGGAGTGGGCGATCGCCGAAGTGGGACAAGAGACGTACGCTGAACAGGTCGATGTCCAGGACCGGGTGCTGCAAGCTGTCGTAATGCGCATGAACTTGGAGGCCGCCCAATCATTTCTGGAGGCTGATGGCCGGAACCTCAAGCCGTGGGTTTTTCGCTCAGACTCGCAAGGTCTGCTGGCGTGGTTACCGGGATGGCAACTCGACCAATCGGCGGACGTGCCCCTCTCCACCCGTCGGGTGGGAAGGCGACAAGCTGAACAGATTCCTCCCGAGGCGATCCTCGCTGGTGGTGCTCACTGACGACAGGCATTGTGGGACTTCAAGGTAAGATGAGTACCTGATCCGGGCAGAGAACCGGGACTCGCGACAATTCAGAGGTGCCGATGCGGATTCTGCTACGTGCTCACAAGAGCCCGTTCCGTGTGGCCAGCGCGGGCAAGACTCTCTCCAAGAACCTCATCGGCAACAATGTCGGCAACCTGGTCTTTTCCCAATCGGTCTACCGACTTCTGTCCACGCAGGGGACGAAGATCGACGCCCGCAAATTCGTGAACCTTGACCCAGATCGAGTCAACGCAAATTACGACTTGGTCGTCGTGCCTTTGGCTGATGCCTTCCGGAAATCCTTCACCGATGAACTCCAGGCGATGACCGACCTCTTCAATCGGCTCACCATCCCCGTCGTGGTCCTCGGCGTAGGTTGCCAGGGCCCAGTGAGCGGGCGAATCCCAGCCTCCGGCCTCGACGCCATCGTGAAAGAGTTTGTTTCAAGCGTGTTGAACCGGTCGGCCACCATGGGCGTCCGTGGAGAGGTCACAGCCGGCTATCTCAAGCGCCTGGGTTTTGGGTCCGATGTGGTCGACGTGATCGGTTGTCCGTCCATGTTCATGGCCGGGCCGAACCTGAGCATCACAAAGACGGTCGAGGCCATCACGGAACAATCACGCATCTCGATGAATATCTCTCCGTATGTCCCTAAAATGGGGCCAATTTCATTAGACCACGCTGCACGATATCAGAACCTTATATATACAGCCCAAGACCACCTCACCCTGGGCCTGATGCTGACCGGGACGTACTATGCCAAGAAGCCCCAACCAGAGGGTTCTCCAACCACCTTGGACCACCCGCTGTTGAGCCAGAACAGGACCAGGTTCTGTGTGGACCCGACCACCTGGATTCGCCATCTGTCCGGCTTCGACTTCTCATTCGGCTCCAGGATTCACGGGAATATCGTCGCCTTGTTGGCCGGTGTCCCTGCCGTTGTTCTTGCGCACGACTCGCGTACTTTGGAATTGGCCGACTACCACGAAATCCCCCGCCAGATCCTGACAGGCCAGACTGATGTCGACGCCGCTGACCTTTACGCCGGGGCCAGCTGGGAGGCGACTCTCACGGGTCACAGCGAGCGATGGGAGCGCGTGACTGAGTTCCTGCGGCGCAACGACCTAGCCCACGTGTACCTCCCAGGTCAGTCACCACGAAAATTCGACCAGAAGTTGAAATCCATTCGTTTTCCCAAACCAGTATCGGTTGGGGACTTCACCGCCAGACGCTTTGCCCTGACACGGGCGATGGATACGCAGGCTGAACCTGGAACGTCTCAAGCATTGATAGCCAGGGTACGCAACGTGCGTCAGTCGCTGAAGCTCTGATCACGTCTCCTTCAGTTTCCGTTCGATGGCAGCGACAGTTCTGGCACAGTTATCGGTGTCGTGAAAGGCAAAAGTATTCTGTATCCGGGACAGGTAGGGTTCACTGGTTGTGTAGTGGGCATCCATGATGTTCTGGATGGCGACGCAGGCTGCCTCCGCGTCGTAAACGACTGGTCCGAACCCGTCGCGTTCATGGGAGAAATACCCCGGCCGAGATGTATGGCTTGTGAGGAAACTATCTTTGTCGCACTGGTAGTAGACCACAGGCAAACCCACGTAGGCTGCATCGAATGCCAGCGAAGAAAAATCGGTGATGAACAGCGATGCTCTGGACAATTCTTGTTGGTAGTTGATCTCATCGCCAGTGAGTCGGGTGACGTAGGGTGGCAAGTCGAGTTCGGGAACCAGAGCGTTCAGACGGTGGTGGAGAATCAAGTGAATATGCTTGCCGGAGGAAGCAAGAGCTGGAGAATGAAGTAGTTTATGCCAAGCCTGCCAATAGTCGGACTCTTCGAAAACTTGACGCCGGGAATCCTGGTTGAGACATGTTGCCAGATCGCGTTCCAGATCGGCGCGCCACGTCGGGGCGACAAGAATAGTGTCTGTATTCACTTGAGCCGACCGAAGGGTCGTCAACCGATCCCAGCGAGTGAGCCCCAGAAGTTCGACTTGCTTCGTGGTGAGGGAGTACGGAGAACCAGGCCCAACGATACTGGCCCATTCTGCCAACGTGGAAGTGGTCATCAAGGCAATCGGTTTGCCGTTCACCCACCGGGACAAGTCGTTTACGATGACTCCGTGCTGAAGAAAGACGAAAATGCCTGGCAACGCATCATCATCTTGTTGGGTCACCGGATACAGGCAGGATGGCACGATGTCCGAGGAGATCCTCACTGCCGCGTGGAGAGCAATCACTGTCGCCATCCTGCTGCCGTATTCGATTAGACGAAACCCCTCGGATGCAAGCCTATTCCAGTGTGGTGAGGTCTTTGACAATAAAAAGTATGCGTTTATTTCAGGTCGAGAGAACTTGAGATAGCGGTACAGGTGTTCCCCGTTGTCGTCGGCAGTGTTCGTTCGATCCATGACCACCCATGCGTTGGCGTACTGTGGCCAACGACCGTTACTAGTTTTGCGCTGTACTGCTTTCGTCATCCGGATGCGGTGCCGGTGAATGAGTCGATCGCGTTGACGACTCAGACTCTCTGTGACAGTCCGTGGCATGGATCGGCTTGTCGCCAGGGGGGCTATCCTCAAGACTCTCCCGATCTGATCGACAACCCGATCAAGCCCATTATCTGATTGTTCTGAGCTGAACCGGAATCGACTGGTGGTTGGTGACTGTCGTTGCGGAGGGATAACATGCCTGAGCTGTGTCTGGACACCATCGGTCCATACAGAGTCTGAGGTCGGTTCGGTTGTGCCCGTGTCCCAGGCCAATGTCACTTGAGTCGCCCATTCCTCACCGAAATAGACATGGGAACGCTGCATTTCAATATCGAAAGCTCGGGTGCCGTCATCGGATCTGATAGAGAAAGCGGGAGAATCTCCGTGGAAGAAGACTGTCACGCGAGCTATCCTCCCTCTCTTGGGAAGATTGAAGACACGGGGCATTTGTGGGTAAGCCTTGAACCGTACCAGGAGAGCCTGTCTCATCTCCCAGGTTAGTTGAGTGACAGGGAAATCTTCGATCGTACTGAGGTCGATATATCTCATGATCTGTTCCAGCGTTTGGAGGAATTGGGTCGCGGTCTCAGTGTCGACCCAGGCTGTCTTTGAAGTCATCGACTGTTCTTCAGACAGATACCACATGATTGAGTACAGAATCATGTATTGGGCCCAAAGTGGGGTTTGTCCGAGCCTGGCCTGGATGGCAGTGAGCATGCCGAGATACCCCACGCGTGGGACAACGGTATAGTTTTCGGATTTCTGCCACGTGGCTTGAGTCAGGGAAGTCGAAAGTGCTACCCGATGACGATAATAGTAACGAGCACGTGAAGCGATCGCCATCACCGGGGCCTCGAAACACGCAAGGTATCTTCCGATGAGATGGGCGTCCTCGAAAGTCGGCTGAACAGCCGGATCAAAGCGAAGACCGTTTTCCCGCAGGACTGCTGTTCGCAAGAAAGTGGTGCTGCTCAGGGCGAAAGCACTCGGTTCATCTCGAAGATCAACCAGTCTGTCACCATGTCTGAACTTCTCACCCAACGCATGTGTGTCATTCGCGCGACCAGTCTGGCTATCGAGCATCCAAAGGTGTGTGCACACGGCTGAAGACACCTTGTCGAGATCCCTGTCGAGCACATCGGCGACGGAGGCGAAATAGTGTTTGTCAAGGATGTCGTCGGCATCAACTGAGGCGAACCATTCTCCTGCGGCCGCGTCCAGTCCTCGGTTCCTGGCGACAGAAGGACCACTGTTAGTTTGTGTCATCACGGCGACGTTTTTTCTATCGGATGCCCAGGCGTGGGCGATGGAGCCTGACTCATCGTTGGAACCGTCATCAACCAAAATGATCTGAATGCGCGAATGTGGGTAGGTCTGCCAGTCGAGTGAATGGAGTGTAGCGGGGAGGTACTTCGCGGAATTGAAGATGGGGATGACGATGGTGAAGAGATATTTGCTCGTGAGTGGCTCCTTCTCAACCTCGTCTATCGAAGACTCGAGAAAGATAAATGCCAGGTATGCAGGTCACACCATCAGAGTATATGGGACCCTTCCAATCCTGATGGTATAGGGCCAGTGCTGCTCGATCGGGCGAGACATCGGAGGGGCTGTCACCTTGTACCGGGTCTCGTCACACCTGGTTTCCTCGTGAGTGCTGAGATCAGCCTTTATCGCGCTCAGAGTGAAACAGATGGGCTACACGAAGGGACAGAAGGATGCAGTTTACGGCTCCAGTGGCAATGACTCTAACGTACTGGAATTGACGTCTGGACTAGGCAAGCCCGTTGGTCCTGTGACTTCATTTTCTGCTTTCCGGACACCAAACAGGTATTATTTTTGATCCATGTATGCTTACGGTATCTGTGATGATGAGCGGTCTTACGCAGGACCAATTCCGGAGTACATCTCGAAATGTGATTTACCGGAACTTGTGTAGTTTTGCCTGGAAACCGTGTGGGGGCTGTGAGTGCCGACAGAGGGTTTCAAGCGATCGTCTAGGGATTTCACACGCTGTGTTCGAGTTGACACGAGTGTGTTACGCTGATCCTCGCAGAAAGGCAAAATAGCTCTGGAGAGAGGTAATCAATGGCAACTCCGCTTGTGTCTATTATTGTGCCTGTCTACAACGTAGAGCGTTATTTGCCGAAATGCTTACACAGTGTTGTGTCACAGACTCTTCGCAATATTGAGATTATTTGTGTCAATGATGGATCAACTGATGGCAGCCTGGCAATCATGGAAAGCTTTGCGAAGTCTGATCCGCGTATCACCATCTTGAGTCATCCAAACCATGGGTATGGGTATTCGATGAATCGGGGGATCCGCAAGGCAACGGGGAAATACATTGGCATAGTTGAAAGTGATGATTGGGCGGATCCAATCATGTTTGAACAGTTGTCCGATTTCGCTGAGGCCAATGACGCTCAGATCGTGAAGAGTAACTTCTATATGGATTGGACTGCTCCATCAGTACGTTCGGAAGTATTTGAGTACTTTGATTACACCGAGCACGGAATCACGATCACTCCACGGAACTATGACGGAGCGAAGCTGTTTCGCAAGAAGCCATCGATCTGGTCGGCGATCTACTCCAGAGAATTTGTCACCAGCAATCACATCGAGTTCCTAGAAACTCCAGGAGCGTCGTATCAGGACACGTCGTTTGCTTTCAAAGCTTTTGCTTTGGCAGACAGGATGACGTGTGTGAGCAGAGCCTACATTCACTACAGACAGGATAATGAAGAGTCGTCAGTGAACTCTCGTGGTAAAGCATTTTGTGTCTGCGATGAATATGAAGCAATTGAGGAGTTCATCGAAAGCTCTCCTGATTTGCATTCCCTGTATGGCATCGAGGTCCCCACGATCTATGACTCGTTTATCTGGAATTACGAGCGGCTGGATCAAACGCTGAAGTACCCATTCCTCGTACGGGTATCGGAATGGTTCAACCACCTGATTGATGACGGCAAGGTCAATTGGAATTTTTTCAGTCGGCAACAATGGAAAAAAGAAGGTTTCCAATCCATTGCTCATGAGCCGATGTCGTACCACACATGGCGCGAGGATGAGAAAGCTCAGAAGCTTGGAGCAAAGGCCACCATTCATCCAATTCCTGCTGGCTTTGTACCTCACCCCAGTGTTGATACACCGTTTATTAGTGTGGTCGTGCCTGTTTACAAGGTTGAGGCCTATCTCCGCGGGTGCCTCGAAAGTTTGGTCAATCAGACGTTTGAAGACATAGAGATCATCTGTGTGGATGATGGCTCTCCGGACGATTCGGCGTTGATTCTCAAGGAATACGCCCAGAGGGACTCCAGAGTACGTGTGATCACCAAGAACAATGGCGGACTATCGTCTGCTCGCAACGCCGGATTGAAAATCGCTCAAGGCGAGTACGTCCTATTTGTCGATTCTGATGACTGGGTATCGGTCAAATGCTGTGAGGTCTTGCACGAGACTCTCGACGGTAGAGATCCCGTTGATGCTGTTGTCTTTGGAACCACCATTTACCCCGGAGTCCCCAGACCTTCTCAATGGCTACACGAGACGCTTACAGTAATGAAGGGCTACCGGGAACGGATCACCCTGGATGATCTCTTTAATGAGTCTTGTTTTCGGGTGTTTTCATGGCGCCACTGCTTTAGACGGGATTTCCTGCTGGACAACGAGTTGACGTTCCCGGAAGGTACTCCTTTTGGGGAGGATGTTGTTTTTTCGTTCCTGGCGTTTCCCAAGGTAACACACGGGGTTGTCACCCTGAGCGATGAGTTGTACCGCTATCGTCACTATCGAGCAAACTCTCTCATGAACACGGCAACAAACAATCCCTCAAGATTCACACAGAAACAATTGACGATCATTTCTGAAGTGCTTGACATTATTTACTCTTATAGTGAAGCCGCAAGTCCCGATAAGGTCTTGCAACTTGCACTTGAGTTCATGTATGGAGCCATTACATCATGCCCTGAGCCAGGGAAGAGTCTACAGATACGCAAGTTCCTCAAGTTGCTCTCCAAACACCATCTGTTGGGGGCAACGGAGAATCTCAATAAGGCACAGAGCAACTTCTTGAGGGATCTCCAACGACATCCGAATGTTCTGCTTAATCTTTGGAAGGTCGGTCGATCGGATTGGATTGTGCAGCCCCTGAGAAGAGTCGTTCCTCCTTCTCGTGCAGGATTTGCTCGGAGAATGAAGACCCTAGAGAAGCGGTTGGACCAGCAGCAGCAGATGCTTGCCAGCATCCGCAACTCGGTGAATGAATTGGTTCAGCTCATAGAGGCAGAGAGGAATGAAACTCCCGAGTCCCAAGAGACACGTCCCTGATCTGGTCGTGTTTGACCCCGTGACGTTTATGTACGACATATCCGGTGAGTGACGATTTCGAATAGAGAAGAGACAAGGAGACTGTTAATGTCAGATCTTGTAATTGTTGGGGCTGGACTGTTTGGCCTGACGATCGCGGAAAGAGCAGCTACCGAACTAGGAATGAACGTGACTGTCATCGACCGGCGGGATCACATAGGAGGGAATGCATATAGTTCGCTCGACCCAACCACTGGTATTGAAATTCATAAGTATGGTGCTCACCTATTTCATACTAGTGATGAACGTGTATGGGAGTACGTGAACCGATTCACAAGCTTCACCAACTATGTGCACCGCGTCTTCACGGTCCATAAGGGAGTCGTCTATCCCCTCCCCGTCAGTCTCGGAACCATAAATCAGTTTTTCCAGGCCAGTTACTCGCCTGAGGAGGCGCGGCATCTCATTAAGCAGCAAACCATGGAACTAGCAGGCAAAGAGCCCGAGAACTTTATCGAAAAAGGAATCAGTCTCATTGGTAGACCCTTATACGAAGCCTTCTTCAGAGATTACACCGCGAAGCAGTGGCAAACTCCTCCAGAAGAACTTCCTGCATCGATCATCTCTCGACTACCAGTACGCTACAACTATGACACCCGCTACTTTAACGACACCCATGAGGGCCTGCCCACCTTGGGGTATAATAATTGGTTTCTGAATATGATCGACAATCCTCGGATTGAAGTCCTTCTCAGCCACGATTTCTTCGACTCACAGGGGTCATATTCGAAAAGCTCCACAGTCGGGCATGTGCCTGTGATCTATACGGGCCCAATTGACCGGTATTTTGACTACACTCATGGAGTACTCGGCTGGCGGACCATCGACTTGATGCAGGAGACACTTCCTGTGGCTGACTTCCAAGGAACATCGGTCATGAATTATGCTGACAGGGATGTCCCCTTCACAAGAATCCACGAGTTTCGCCACTTCCATCCAGAACGTGACTACACAAAAGATGCAACAGTTATCATGCGCGAGTACAGTCGATTTGCTGAGGAGAATGACGAGCCGTATTATCCTATAGTAACTTCATTAGATAGCACAAAGCTCGTTGCTTACCAGAGCCTCGCATCACATGAGCCTAACGTTTTTTTTGGTGGACGCCTCGGAACCTATCATTACTATGATATGGACAAAGTAATCGCCACTGCATTGGTGATGTTCAGGATGATCATACAGCCACTCTTTGCGCTACGCAGTTAAGGTGAGCAGCGCGAGGAGGATTGCATGTCATGTCAATTGTCGATTGTCTCAATGGACTCTGTTCACTCCTGGAGGTTGGCCAATTGCTTTGACGGGCTTGATCGAGACCTGAAAAGTCAGGTTGAGGTGATCGTGAGTGACGGGGAAGAGTCCTTTATCCAGTTAGGGATCGATAGTAGAAGCGTGCACCCGGCAGGAGTGCAAGGGGGAATCACTTGGGGTGATCGGACTGCCGCCGGATTGATGTCTGCTCATGGTTCCTATGTGGCATTCCTGAGCCGAGACGATGCGTTGGATATCGAACGAACCCTCAGTGTGATTGCCACCGCTTCAGAGAATGGTTATCCAGACCTGATTCTAGCCCGGCACACACGCGCAGAGCCCAGATCCGGTGCTGAAGTTTTTCCCACGGAGTCTTCTGCAACTAGTCGATCAAGCATCGTGGAACAGTTCAGTTTTGCTGATTTACGGGACTCGTTCTGGGAGGAGTGTTTCATGGGCGACCTCTTCTTTTCCAGGGATTGGTTGCAGAGAGCAGGCCTCAGGCCAGAACTCTCAAGTGCAATCGCCAACGATAGGTGGGCGAAACGCTTATTCGTTTTTGAAGCCTGCGGTGTCGCGAATACGGCGCTATATATTCCCTACTCGCTGGCTCACAGAATCGACCACGACAGTGAGGAAGGGGTGGATACCAACACTTGTGCACAGGCTTTCCAAAAGCTTGGCACTGTGTTACCCAAAGTGTTGGCCAACAATCAGGCCCGGGAGTCGTCGATTGAGACGCTCTATAAGCTTGTTTTACTCTTCGTCGATCTTCTCTTGCACGAGAACGGAAATATCAATCGACTCCAAAAATTGGCCCATAGGGTTGTGCTTCTTCTTGACCAGAGCATCATTAGAGTGCTTGATCCTAAAATGCAGGTGATTTACTATACATGGAATTCGCCACTATACGAATATGAGATCGAGCCTTCTACCAGGATTCTTCTGTACAACTATGTTCCTTTTGATAATCCGTGGGATGTCGGTGGTGGTGTGACGGTCTATTGTCGTAATTTGGTTGAAGCTATTTTGGAGATGGAGCCCACAGCCGAAGTATGTTTCTTATCCAGTGGCTTCGCATATGATTCCACTCGCTCCGACACTTATGTGAGGCGCCTCAGTAAGACGAGTAGTAGTAAACTGCAACAATTTGAAATTGTCAATTCTCCAGTTCCTGCTGATCAGCGAAATATTTATATGAATCCTGGTATTGCAGTGGAAAATCCGGCAATCCAGTCGGTGTTGCGGGATTTTATTCTGGGATTTGGAGGATTCTCAGTTGTTCATTTCAATAATGTTGAAGGGTTGTCTCTTGACATCTTTGACTTACGGCGTGAATTGCCTGACACGAGGTTCATATATTCGGCTCACAACTACATGACCGTGTGCGCAACTGGTTATTACTATATGCGACACAAGCATCGGATATGCACGCCAGAACATACCGCTGCAGACTGCCGTTCCTGCCTTGATGCTGACATCGACCGACAGATCGGCAGTAAGACTTGGGAAAGAGGCTTATTTAACAATGATCGAGCAAAATGCATGTCACAAAGTAGGTGGCTTCGAGACCTGGGTTTGAACAGACTGGATGAGGAAGCCAGTCCGACAGATGTGATCGAATTCGCCAGGACTGCAGTCGAAAAGATTAATGAGAATTGCGACTCTATTCTGGCTGTATCCAAGCGAGTGGCAGAAATTATTGCAGCCGAGGGAATCGATCAACAAAAGACCATTGTATCCTATATTGGTTCACCTGTTGCTGAGGGACAAGTTCAACGCTCTCTCGCAGATCGACATGATGGACTCCGCCTCGTTTTCCTTGGAGGTGATATTAATTTCGAAGAAAAGGGATATCCGTGGCTGTTAGACGCGCTGTATAGCTTCCCTCCGGAATACGCCAGAAAAATTGATCTAGTGATGACGACCAAGAACGTTGAGCATTCGGAAATCTTCAGTATGTGCAGTAATTTTCGTTCGGTGAGTGTTCGGGTGAGTTATCAACACTCCGACTTGGGAGCGATTCTGTATGGCTGCAACCTTGGCATTGTTCCAGTTTTGTGGGAGGATAATCTGCCTCAAATTGCTCTTGAGATGGTAGCACATGGCGTGCCGGTGTTGTGTTCCAGTGCAGGTGGAGCATCAGAGCTGAGCGACAGCGGTCTTTTCCGCTTCCGAGTTGGAGACACAAGGGATTTTCAAGACAAGGTCATTCACTTTATGGATCATCCAGATGATTTGGACTTGTATTGGGATTCCCATCGAGGGCTGACTACAATGCATTCCCATTGGTTAGACCTTCGTGAGGTATACGGGGTAAAGATGGGTCAAGGAGAGGGAAATATTGAATTGAGTTACAGCGACCATGCAAGACTGTTGCTGGAATCCCAGCACCTAGCCAGTGTTAAGGCCACTAAGATACCGCCAGAGGAGATGCAGCAGGTTGTTCCGAGAATGGATCAAAATGCCCCAGGTGAGACAGGTAGTCTTTATGGCAAGCGTATCTTTACGTGCCCTCCCCCCCCACCGGGAGAGGCGATGCGTGCTCTACTATTCTCTGTAGAACTTGAGCCCTTCGACTACTCAGATGTGAGTGCCATTATCCAGTTTATGTGGTTACGCAATGTTGGACCGTTCAGTGACGACACCTTCCGCGTGGCTGCCACTTGGATGAGCGAATCGGGATCTTTCGAACTGAAGGTTCATCAAGCTGAATGGGAAAGGGAGGGGGCTGATCTGGAAAGCTGTATATCCCTTGAGATTCATGACTCAACCATGTTGTTCTACGGCGCGTACAATGGCCAGTACAGTGGTTATGCTTGGAAGGCGTTGATGCTGGAGAGTCGTGCGGCGACGCAATCAGTTGGCATTAGGGCGGAAAACAGAGTATTTATCACAGAGGCTGATCTGCTTCCGTTGGGGGCGAGCATTCAACAAGAACTTGAGGATGAATTGTAAAAGAACAATATTTGAAGATCAGCATGAGACAATGTTGATACAATATTAGTCTATTCCGGATAACTGGACGGGCCGAGACTTGTTGGGCCTTGGATCATCTTGATGTGGATACTTGAGACAGAAATGACCAATCCGACCTGCCACCAGGTACTGGTAGTTGTAATGAAATCATGATTGGCTTGAGCTAGAAAAACATACTTGAAAGTATTGTAACTATTTGTCTGTTCCGATGCATGGAGGCTGATGCGTTGCGTGCTTCCTTGCTGACTGTCACGGAGGAAAAGTGGCAATTCAGGACTTTTGTCAGCTAGACAAACTGTCAGTTCGTACCAATTGTTGTAGACCAACGGACTCTTCAATCTGAAGTCAAGCCATTTCCGTGGGCCTGGATTGGCTAGAATCGAAGCCTTACGAGTAATAATAAGGAGCGCTGATAACAAACTAGTTTCAAGTAAGACATGGAAAAACTCACTTGATGTAGGGATTAACACATCCCAGTCGTGAAAATAAACATTTCCAAGATCTCGCATTTGCTTCGTCTGCTGGAGTTTTTCCAGTCGATTAAAATATCGTGTCTTTGCCTCATCTGGAACTTCAGTCAGGCTGATCCTTGAGCCACTGGCGAAGTCCAATTCAGCATGCTGTTCCCAATTGGTGATCTCGCCTCTCCACTGAGGTTGATCAATGGCAGCGAGTTCCCGCTCCAGACCTTTGTAGAGTGGCAGCATGTCCTCAGAGGTTCGACCAGTGAGACTCAGAATCTTGGAATTGTCCATTTGCCGATCGTATAGGCGATCATATTTTAGTTGCCAGGCTCGTTTGGTTACAGCGATGTACGCGTCAAGGGGGATGACTGTGTAATCTAGCCCGAACAAGGTCTTGTAGATGTCTGCGACCTCCTCCCATGTGTGGTACTCACTAGTAGACACGTTGAACGCCTCCCCGATTGCATTTGGGTTGTCAATCAACTCGGCAATCATCCAGGCGACATCACCAGCCCAAGTCATCGTAGTAAATTTGTTCAACAGCTCTGCTGCAATAATTGTCTTGGCCGATAATAAAGCTCTACTTACGGTGAGATTTGTCTCAAGGACGCCCAATTGAAATCGCCTCTTAGAATATGTAACAGCTGGACGGACGATGGTCCACGGTCGGTTTTTTTCTTTCATCAGGATGTCTTCTTGTCGGGCTTTTGCGAGGGCATACTCGTCAGATTTCATGTACCGATGATCCTTGCAAACGTCTAGTAGCCTGGGGGACGATTCAACTATCAATCCAGCCGCATCTGCAAAAACTCGATAACTGGATAGGAAAAAGTAGTGAGGCGAAAGAGACAACAAACGATCAACTCTTTCTGAAAAATCAATCGTGGAATAATGCATGAAGTCAACAACAGCAGAGTAGGAGTCATTTGCCTTAAGCCTGTCTAAGAAGCCGACATCATGCCCGTCTCCACGAACGTAACCGATGGAGGAGTCTGAACTTTGTATCTGGTGGCGGGTAGTCACACAGACGTCGTATCCTGCTCTTACCAATTGAGGGGCCAGGTAGGTACCGATGGCGCCAGTACCTCCGATCAATAGCACCTTTCGGTTCACCACGATCCTCCTTCTCTCCACGTCATTTGGTTGAATGACGCCTTTTTAGTACCCACATGACCTATCGCCTTGTCAACCACAATGAGTGTGGCGAGGGTCTGAGCCGTGGTGTCTGCCGTTGGCAGTGATGCCGAGCCCGTCAAGCACGCCCAAATTAGCTCTAGTTTTAGATGAACACCTCAAAGAAAAGCGGTTCAGGTCGATCAGAGACAAATACTGATAACTGGGAGTCAAATTCACTGGTATTTCGGGCTGATATGTAGGAAAACCCAAGTGACTCAACCCATCCCCGTGCGGTAGCCGTGAACGACTGGGTGATCGAATCCACTTTGTGATGCTCAAGTAATCCAGCTTTTCCGTTGTTAATTAACATGATACGGATATTTCTCGTCAATGGCTTATTGATGACAGAATTCATGTCGTAGAAGAACGACAGATCACCTATGAGTAAAAATGCATATTGTGTTGTTGGAGTAGCAAGTAGCTGGCCCATGAAAGTCGATGCAGAACCATCAATGCCATTTGTTCCCATGTTGCACTGAACTTCGATGCTTGGATGGAGAGCGAAATGTTGAGTCATCATGAAAGTGTTCCCAATCCCCAGGTGAAGCATTGAACCTTGTGGTAAATGAGATAGTAGTTTTCCTTCAATATTGAACTGATCATATTGACTTGTTCCGGTCTCAAGCTGTGGATGTTCTGCCAAACGATCCATCCATGTCTGAAAGTACACATCCCCTTTGTCGAGCTGCTCACCTTTGCGAATTAAAAAGTCGAAGAAATAGTCTTGGTTACACTCAATGATGGAAGTCAGATGATAGAACTTATCCGTGTAATCACCGTTTGGGTCGACGATCCAGTGCCTCATTTTGTTACTGGAACCACGCAGTAGTCCGGTAATTGGGTGATTCATGATTTGAGTCCCACCGACCGATATCAACACCTGGGGCATGAGATCCCGGTTGAAGTCACGCTGGGAAACTTGAGACAAGAAGTGAAATGGGTTTACGACGCGAGGCCCGTGCACGTTCGAGATGTGCTCAGCAATTACAACAGCATGGTAGGTCCGAGCGAAATCTTGGATTCTTTCACTCTTATCCTCCGCCAATGGTTGATTCTGACCATACAAAACCATTATTCTGTCTGTACGTTTTAAGGTGTTGGCGTAAGCGTTCCAAGCACTCTCTGGATCATGACGAGTGATCCGCTTGACAAGTCGTGTCTTGAGGAGTTCGAAGTCTTCGTCTTCGGGCGCAGAACGCTCGATTGTCAGAATAGGAATGTTGATATGTACGGGGCCAGGAGTCCCGTGAGTGGCTTCGAGAATGGTGGATTGGATCTCTTTCGTGGCAAACCACTCAAAGCGGGAATGCTCACCGGATGTTAGTGTTACAGATTTCTTCACCACTCCCCTATACATGTCCGATTGGGGAATAGTCTGATCATCATGATTATTTAGAAACATTGGATGTCTGTCAGCCGTAATCACGACAAGAGGCGTGTGGTAGTAATATGCTTCGCTTACCCCAGGCAAATAGTTGGAGGCTGCTGTTCCAGACGTGCATACCAAAGCAACAGGTTTACCAAGCTTGATCGAGAGGCCATGAGCAAAATAGGCCGCTGATCGTTCATCTCCCATTGGATGAACCTTAAAAAAGTCTGAGTTCCTCTCGATCATTCGAAGAATGGAGACATCTCTGGTGCCGGAAGAGGCGACAATGTGTTGGATTCCGTGCTGTTTCAGTAAAGATACCAGGATTTTTACTTGAACCATGTCGTAGGGTCTTTTTGTCCGTAGAAAGAGTTCCACGTCGTTGGACTTGATACTGTGACCGATCATGCCCTTCTTGTATTGCTTTGATAGTGGAAACGACGACGTTACTTCGTTATTGTCATTGAGGATTTCCAAAGTGTCATCAACGACTCTCCACTTGCGTTCATTTTCATTGTCATATCCGCCAATACTTCCGTTGCGTAGAAATATCCAACTCCGGGAAAACGTCACATTGTCGGAAACTCTGCCAAAGCTGAAGGTTCTGCTTGTCAGGAATTTTTCAATCTCGGGCTGTGCCAGGTTAGGAGCCTTTACTAGCTGATGTATGTCCTTGGCCAATGCCTCCCTGATCCAGTTCTTCGCCCGGGAAACCTCATTCCGGATCGACTCGTTGATGGTGGAATAATCAAAACCGTCGATGAACTTGCTCACGTCGGATGTGACATCCACTGGATTATAAACTTTCCGACTCTCGTCTCCAATAATATTAAAAATTGTGTCGAAACGAGTGACCCCCCGACGTCTGTTCACGAATGACACAAAATTTTTATTGAACTTAATCGAAAAAGACGTCCCGTGGAATGAGTCAGTGATCACGTAGGAGGCGTTCTTGAACAACTGCAGCACATCGTTTGGCGTGAACAAAGCCTCTGCCCTCGTCTGCACGGCCGCCATTCCGTCAGGCAATTCTCGGATTTCAAGGCCTAACTTATTAGCCATTGCTTCTACCGCCTGTTGTTTTTCATCAGTCTTGTCGAGAAGGTAGGACAGTAGATATGGTTGAGCCGTCAGAACGGTCGCTTTCTGTGCCAATTCGAAGTAACGATCATTTGAGACATAGAAGATGGGCTCAAGTATCTGAGTCGGCGTCAGTCCATACTTGCTCTTCATCAGGTCTACCGCCGAATATTCTCGTACAGATATGGCATTGAAACGCTTAAACAGTTTGTCCAGCCTTGGCCGGACGTCATCAGGCACAAAGTCGATCGGATGCCCAAATGATGAGGCTATAGATATTTTTCTTTTGCTTGCATCGACGAAGTCAAGATAAAAGCTGTCCCGAAACCCTCGCGAGATGCCGTAATTCCATACTTGGTCTGTCCCCACCACAAACGTTTCAGCCATGTCGTTCACCTGGTGGATGTCGTCAAAGGAAAAAGAACTACTAACTGCGACATTCTGTCGAGCGAAGGCCAGGGATGGGTTGTCGTTTGATGCCTCCCTGTCACTCGAGGATGTTCCGATCTTGTTGATAAGGAGAACCGACTTCCCCATGCTCTGGATAGTCTCAACAATGGCGAAGTAGGAAAGGGCAGAACCATAGTTTGCGCCGGTTCCCACTCCAACAAGAGCCACATCATACATAGAATCCTCCATTTTTTGATTACTGTTCTAACCCCTTCATCCTACGACTGAATATCTCATCATTGATGGTTTTGTATGTCTTCGCTCGAGAAATGACTAAAGTAATTAGGGGCTCATCTTCTGAAATGTGTTCTGGACCGTCTCTCTGTCGACAGCTGAATGCTAATATAATGCAGGTTGCTGCCTTACATGACAACGATACATTCTTTGGAATGGTGTGAATCTGTCGAAGGAACAGCTCAGACTTGTTGTGGGGCATGTCAGATAATTTATCGAAAGGGGTAGTATGCTTTCGAGTCGGAATGTAGAACCAACCTTGTCCAGCGAGTCCGTTGGTGTGAGTCGCCCACAGGTTGAGCTTGTGGGCGATGGAACCAAGCTTGGAATGATTGGGAACTGGTTTGGAAGTATTGTCTCTGAACTCAGTGCCTGGGCAGTTTTTGAGTATGTAAAAAAACTTGGTTATGATCCTGTGTTTTTCAATGCGCCCATGGACTATGCGGGCGCTCACTCCGGGGCCGGAAGACTCATACTGGATCGGTGCAGTATTTTTCCTGTCCTACAGACACAAACTGAATACATGTCAGCTATCAAGACATGTTCTTCTTTTGTTGTCTTTGGGGATGCATTGGACTATGGCTTGAATGGCAGTTCGGGACACTATTATTACTTGGACTTTGTTCCGGAGAGTAAGCCTAAAGTTGCCTTTGAGATTGAATTTCCACTTGATTATTATGCTCCTCAAGAATATATGCGCTTTGCAAAGGATTGTCTTCATCGGTTTTCCAAGATTTCTGCGGCTGCTTCCAGTAGTAAGCGAATACTGAACCATGACTATGCATTGGAATCCGATGCGTTATCTTCACCGCTTTTACTATTGCAGAATGCTGACATCGCGAGTATTACGGAAGGGGTTACCCCGAGTAGCAGCGAGGCATACGCAGCTGTATGTCTGAGTTCTGCAGATAGAACTAAGTGGGATATCTCCAATGCTGCTGAGCAGTACTGTGGTTTAAAACCAATCAATGCGGATCCGTCGATGGGAGCAGTCGAGTATTTGGCTCACATTGGTAATGCGGCGCTTGTTATAACAGACGATCCTGGAATCGCAATTGTTTCTATTGTCCTAAACAAGCCATTCGTCTTGATGACTACCGCTAGTGACGGGAGCGATCGCGTTGCTGCTGACACTCTCAACCCCATGCACCTGACACAGCAGATACTGAACATTGATGACTTGCCACCCGGCTGGGAACAATTATTCAATCGTGCGATCAACTACGCTGTGGTAAACCCACAGGTCGAATTCATGCGCAAGAAGGCTGAAACGTGGCTGCAGGAAGCACTTGCAAGTGCAATGCCCAAGAGTGAGCCGTTGGCAGACGATATGTCCGTCATCTCTGGTTGCGATGAACATGTTTCGCCGAAACCCGTTTATCAACCAGTGCATTATAAAATCCAGAACCTTATGTTGCCAGATTGCGAATGGAAGAATGACCACTGGTGGTTGTTTCATCGTGGCACTCGGTTGTTCTACAATGGCAACCCAATTAACCCCTTTTGGACATTGACTGAAGGAAGTGTGGAGTTCTTTACCTATTTCAACTCGCTAGCAGTCAAAAAATGGACAAAATACTCGATATCTACCAAGTTTTTTTTGCATTTGAGGGTTAAAGGAAAGTTTCGTGTCCGGTTATTTGGTCGCTGGCTTGAACCCAAGAGCGAGAACGCTGATCAAAGCCACAAGAGTATGGATCATCAATTGGAAGAGACTCTTGCTCTCCCGATCGGTGATGCGGCGAGAAGAAGTTTCTGTCATCAAATCGTTGGTGAAGCGGTGGTTAAAGAAGAGGCTTTGAAGGAATATATCTTCAATTGTGAGGAATCAGGGGAATCGAACTCCGATTCAGGGGAAGTTGTCGTGCCAATTCTGTATCAAGATGCCTCCATCGTTGGCTTCGAAATCATCGCGGAAACGCCTTGCGAGTTGTATGAAGGTTGGTATTCAGTTCTTTGCTATGAAGAAGACCTCAATCGGGTTGACATTTCTTTGTGTACCACAACGTTCAAGAAAGAGGATTATGTCACCAGAAATGCTGAGTTAATAAATCGTGAAGTACTGGTCAATCCTCGGACTGGGGGAATGGATGACTTGTCAAAGCATTTGTTTGTCAACATAGTGGATAATGGACGAACCCTGGATCCAGAGGATTTTAATGGATATCGGATGAGGCTCCATCACAACATCAACACAGGTGGATCGGGAGGATTCACACGTGGAATGTTGGAAACCTTAGCTCTCAGCGAGCGAGGTGAGTTTGCGGCAACACATATCCTTCTCATGGATGATGACGTTCAGCTATTGCCGGAAACACTGAAGCGTACGTATGCTCTGTTGAGGTTGCTGAAGGATGAGCATCGAGGAAAATTTATTTCCGGGGCAATGCTCGATCTCGATCAAATGAATGAGCAGCACGAGGACGTTGGTTACGTCTCAACGCAACTTGGCATCCATACGCCTGTGAAACCAAGATACCTTTTACACGAGAGTGATGCCATCCTTCGCAATGATATTGAATATAGCCTTGAGCACATGTACGCCGGGTGGTGGTATTGCTGTATACCCATGCAATACGTCGCTGAGGATTCTTTAACAATACCAATTTTTTACCGAGGCGACGATGTTGAGTTCAGTCTCAGGAATAATCCTGGCTTCATTGCGTTTAATGGTATATGTGTGTGGCATATGGGCTTTGATGCGAAAGTGACCACATCGCTTGAGTACTACTTGGTGATCAGAAACGCACTGATTGCCCAGGCAATTAGCAGTATTGTTCCTCAAGTGGACTATGTGAAACGAATTGAACGATTATTCAGAGAAGAGATCCGAAAGTTCAATTATCAAGCTGCAGAGCATCTGCTTGATGCCCTGGAGGATTATTTGAAGGGGCCGGAATACTATGTCAACCTTGATGGGGAGCAGGTTATTAAGGCGCAAAGCGCGAGAAATGAAAAGCTGTACCCATATGACACTCTCGGTTATCCCCTTGATGAGAGCAGAGTGTATGAATATGCAGCTCTGGGCATGGAGGACATGAAGCTATTCGAAGACACAGATAACGGACATTTGCTGCCAGATTATCTCCTCAGAGATGACACTGTTCCTGAAGTTGCCCACTTGTATTTCGTGTCACCAGGCAAACAATTCTTGCGGAAGAGAGTTCTATCGGTCAATATTCACGACAAGACTGCTGTGGTACACACCATGGACCGGAAGCGATACACGGAATTGATCATGCGACATGACACACTGCTGTCACGCTATGAAACGGACGGTTCTGCAATCTGCCAGCGATACCGTGACTACTCGAGTACTTTTCATTCTGCCGAGTTCTGGCGTAAGTACCTTGACCTGTAGCGAGTCTAGCCGCCTGTTAATCAGCAAATGACCGTGCTCTTCGAAACGGATTGTGCGTTGACATGGCTGTACTAACACATTCTCCACAGCCCTCTGAGCTATCTCAAACCCGGAACCCAGGTCAAGCAACGCGCGGATAAAGTTTTTGTGTCTTCAGTCAGATGATTGTTTTTCTGTCGACCATGTGGCCTGAGACGTATTTGCTCAGAGATTCTACGAAGTCGACTGGGGTGCGATTGCGTATGTATCCGAATCCTCCTCGTGACGAACCGTGTCTTCTAACCCATACTCTGATGTAGTCAGCGACATACGAATCAATGTCGAAGTCTGGCACAGATTCTTGGTATTGGTCCCAAGCGTATTGCCGGAAAAAGGGTGTTGGCCCCATGAGAAATGCTCCTGTGGCATGGCTTGTGGGCAGAAAGTTCATACTCACATCAACGTAGGTGACGTCTATTCCAGTGGCTTGGTTGATGATTGATTGGGGAACAGTGTGAGCGGAAGTGCGTTTTAAAATAGTGAGTTTCACATCTTCTTTCGCGAATAATACAAGATGCGATAGAGTCCCTTCAACGCAGGCGAGTTCATCAGCTCCAGCAATCATCGAAACTTGTTCGGCTACCGACAACTTTTCTGGCGCGACAATGTTCCATCCATGGTTTCTGTAGAATGTTTCGAAGTATTCCTCGTTAACAGTGTCTTGCTTGGTGAGTTGTGTTCGCGTCAAATACACTTTGCTGAGGTTTCCAGGTCGGACCTGATCCCTGATTGTGTGGAAGATCTCTGTAAACTTCTCTTTATACCCACTATCGTAAGAGAAGAAGGTCTGATCGGGGACTAGGATCTCGGAAAACTGAGTTGGTTGTTCAACAATGAGAATTTTTTCTTCGGGGACTCCTAGCAAGGCCATTATGTCGACAAATGGTCTATAAAGTAACCTTGTTCCCATCAGGACGTACGCAACTCTGCCGGTGTATTGTGGATTTCTTGCCAGCCACCAGAGTCGACTTAAAGCATCCACTAAAACATGGCCAAAGTGGCCCCATACCCCACCTCCGAACAAGACTATTTCATCGCTGTGGAGAACTTTTTCTTGGTCATAGGGGTATGAATTGATGATGGTGCGGGGCCTGGTCGCGTTATTCTGAGTTCTCGCAAGGCCAGCGACAAAGTGCTGGCGGTTGTCAACCACTCCGCCCAAATACGTCACTCGGGTGGTTGGAGAAGCGGGAATGCACGGGAGGATAACTCCATGGGATATTGACTGTGAACTGGTCACGTCGGGCAAGAATCTGTCCTTGGCAAGGTACTCGATTTCTGAAGCATAGTCCTCCACATACAGTCGTGGAACGGGTTGGCCGCGTTGTTTGAAAATGAACTCATACAGATAGGTGGGGTCTTTTAGATTCAGATAATAGTCTGTGTTCTCTGCAAATTGTTCATAGTCTGGAAGTGTATCAGTGGCGAGGAGATGGTCCGGTTCCCCACGGGTGATCACAGCGCATCCCCAGTCACAATTCAGCGTGAAAATGACGAGGTCTTTCCGACTCATTCTCATCCTGACTATCGCTCTCCAGACGGGACCTGTCCAACCCGCGTGAAATGGCGCTTTATCCCGGATTGCCTGTTGCCAAACCTGCTCGAAATCGTTGCGGTTAAGTTGGCATGTCTTGTCGCGCGGAAGGCAATCATGGCACACGATAAAACCATGAGCAGAGATGTGATCCAAGCTGTTAGTGATGTCGGCCAGGACTTGCTGCTCATCGTGGAGACCATCCACCAGTATCACGTCAAACTCGGTTGAAGGGTTTTCACTGAAGTACATATCACTAGAGATGAGATGATAGTGGACATGTGGTCCGAGACGAGAGGTCACCTGTTCTGACGGTGTCCTTGGATTGACGCAGACCTTGTCCTTCGCTCGCACAGACAGGAAATTTGCTCCACTTTCTCCACCTATCTCGAGATACCGTCTGCTTGTGCTTTTTTCCAACAGTTTGTTGATGATCACTGATCGATTCATTCGGATCTCCTGAACTGCTCTGATCCATAGCGCGGAAATCGAATCCCATTGCCACAGGGCTATCAGCCGGCAAAGACAAAGGTTGCCTTGTCATACGATATCGACTTTCCAAGAAACTCTATCATCCGACGATAAACGATTCCAACATATTTTGATCTTAATTTCGAAATTTTAAAACAGCCCGATGCCCCGTTGGAAGTTGACATGGTGCGCCTCAGTAGAGTAAATATACTAGTAAATCATTGTTTCTGTTTTTTTTAATATCTATAGTTGGGAGTGTCTGTGCTTCCTGATCGCCTCGGTGCTGGTTGAAATAGTATGTCTTAACTGAGTGTTTATGCTAGCCAAATATAGTTTGAAGATTCTGTTAGCTGTTGTTGAGTGTGTCGGTGCCTGTTACTCACCATGTCATTTTTTAGTTGACCCCGAATTCCTTGACCAAACAAGAGAGTGTGTCTCGGCGAAGGAGCAGACCGGTGGTGGACCATGCGTTTCCTGAGTTCGGAGGTGAGAGTCAGCTCGGTCATTTACAGGGGGAGAGGGCTGGCCAACTATCGAGTCTGGCGTCGTAGAGCAGCGGGGCTTGTATAGGTGTCAGGTTTGGTGAAGTGGCAGTGGTTCCTGGGCCTTGCTGAGGTCTCGGACTCACTGTGCCTCGGCATGGGAAAGGCTTCCGCTAGAGCGCAACTTGTTCGATGCTGAGCCTTCGGACAATGATGATTGCTGACCCGCTAGTTGTCAGTCTCACGTTGAGGACCAGGGTGTCCACACCAGCGTCACGAATCTGAATCCTCGTGGAAATGGGTGCAGCGTCCTCTGTGGTTGTGGGTTCCGCAGTGATAACAAGGGGCTTATTAGTCGTATGTGAAGCCTGGAGCGACCACGCCGCCTCAACAGCACCCTCTTCGACGGTGTAGTCGATGACGACCTCGTACTCGAAACCTTGAAGCAAAGGTTGGTCTAATGGAAACTCCCAGTGCTGGGCTCCCTCGTGATCGTGTCGGGTCACCTTCAGGCCGATCCCCTTCTCGTCTATCCATGAGGACCAATCCGAGACCAACCTCACGCGAGTGTGAACAGGTGCCACGTCAAAAATGGATCGAACATCACCTGCCTCGTGGATCTCAGAGTTCTTCCGTTCTGCAGGTGGTTGCACATGTGGTGCACCAAGTGGCTTCAGGGCTTGCTGCAACCAGAACAGAGAACGCGTTGCTTCGAGTGCGACGCGTTCACGTGACGCAGAGAAATCAAGATCAAAGGAGACGTTGCCATTTTCAGCAAGCGATTGAGTTGAAGCGCCGACTTCAACGCGCCGACTCTCCATCCCCAGGAGATCCATGAGATACACGAATCGATCTGATCCCCGTTTCTCATTGAAGAATGAGGAAAATGGACGTTGATAAATCCATGAAAGACATGTTCCATGAAAGGAATCAGTCACAATATAAGCAGACTGCGAGATAAGACCCAAGAACAAATCCATTCCGATGACATCAAGGACCTGATGGGTGTCAAAGATGTCGCGGAGCACGTGAAAAGTCCGTGGGTCGGCTCCAGTCATGACGGCAATTCTTCCAAGGCCGAGTTGCCGGGAAATTCGCTCGACGGTGTCGCGTTTCTCTACTGTGGGATCCAGGATGAATGCGAAGAGTGTGTCACCAGGATCCGTGATCGGTGGGGCCGAGATGAGTTTGTCGAAGGCGGGACGACCTGCCAAGAAAACTGGATCAAGTACGGATGTGGCTGTGACACCGAACACATCCCGAGCGATTTTTGCCCCGTAATCCTCTCGGACCGAGACCGAATCGAAGCGCTGAAGGTTCTTGATGTTTCTTTGGATGACGGGTTTCTTCCAGCGGGCGTCCATGGCATTGCCGCCGAAGGACGTGGCGTACGAAACAAGTAGTTTTCCATCGTCGGCAAAAGAAAGAAAGTTCTCGTCGTCGACAATGTCGATAGTTGGATTCCAGAGTTGGTCGCTACCGCAGAGGAAGGCCTGGAACTCGTTGTTCAGTTCGCCCATCGCTTGTTTTGTTCTGCGTTCAACAACGGCATAGTGTTCCCGAGCAAAGCGAATAGGGTAGGTGTTAGGAAGTGGCTGAACGGGTTCTTGCCTTGACCCTGAGGGGATCATCGCTGTGGAGAAGCCTATTGTTGACAATACATCGTGCAAGGCATAATAGGTCACCATTGAACCATAGTTGTCTCCATACCACCAACCCACTATTCCTATGTCATACCCCATGATTAACTCTCTCTACTGTGCTGTTGCCATCTGAAGTTGGACCCGACGAAATGCAACGGTTGCGCCCGGCCCGTACACATGTGAGGACGCGATCATGATCTCGTCAAATCCCGGTCCAGGAAGTTGGAGAAATATCGACTCATCGAACGAACGAGCGTGGTGACCGTCCATGAGGAGCCGTCGGACTACCTTGAATTCACCCGTCGTCGAATTTTTGACGTGAAGAGAGAACTCCACATGATTCGTTGTCACATCACCACTCACACGAAGTATGTAGGCTTGTGAAGGTTCAAGTGCTGCGGGTAATCGAAACGCCGCGTGATTGCCCTTACGTACGGCATCGGGATGTACTGTGAATGTGATCGCATCATTCTGCCACTCCACGGCCCATGAATCTTGATCAGCTACGACATGAGTCTCTCGGGAATCAAAGTGAAGTGGCGTAAGAGACCGAAAATTCCTACGCCGAGTTGCGTTGTCAATAGTCGACTTGATGCCGGCCCCTTGCCTAGCGGCAGCGTAGGCGGCCTCGAATGATTGTGTCGTTCGAAAAGCTTCGACAAAGGCATCCCGATGTAGGGAGGCGAAACCATGCCCGCCTTGAATCGCGTATCCGTTCTGACCCAGATAGTCTAGGGGTTCCTCCTTTAAGATAGTTGTATCATCAGGTTTAACAAGATCAAGCAATTTTTGCCCTTTGGGAGTGTTCACCAGTATGGCACTGACGCCATTTGCTGTCGGAATCGCTCGGTCGTGTTGAGTGATACCCCAGAAGTCACCGATGCTCAGGTCTCCATATCGGGGAACAGCTTGGTACGTGCAGTGTTCGCAGTGGTTAGGTGACATGGTGTGGTCGTGGTACATGAGTTGATAGTGATCAGACCATCGGTCAACAACCGTTACTTGGCCATTGCGCATCGTCACCTTCGCTGCGTGCTCGTGCCACTTTGCTTGCTCAGACTTGTATCTAAATTCGTACTGGGCAACGTTGTCCTTTCCCCACGTCTCACCAACGTAGGACTGGAAATATGCCGTTGAAGGTGCCATACCGCAGAGGATGTCAACAACAAACAAATTGCTGTACGACTTGTGTAAAAATGCTCGCAACGCTGCACACTGACAAGGCAGGCCTGTGTACAGGACCAGGAGTCCAGCCTTCAACTCTTCCTGGATTGATCGGAATGTTGAACCGGTCCACGGCTGCACATACTTCGATTTCTGAAGTGGCTTGATTTGATCGACGGCATCAATGATGACACTCTCAGCGCCCAATTCCTTCGTCCACTGGGTGCCGACCACTTTCCCGCCCTGATCCAGGACTGCCTTGGCGAGTAGGGGAAAAATACCACCAGATGTGCTGTTTCGCACCTCATCCGGATTAGCACCAACAAACGCATACAACTGCGGCATCTCTTGAGACGGTTTTTTAGGAAGTACTATGGCCGGGCACATCCGCACACAGAGTCCACACTCAGGGCATTTCGATGGGTCCAAGATAGGCCGAAAATACCCAAGAGCATCGCTACCCATTGACAGAGCATCGAATGGACAGGCCGCTACACACCCCGCACACCCCATACATTCCGGGTTGTCACCCAGGGTGTCCCACCGCCATGGAGTATCAGGCAGACTGCTCCGACGACCTATACGTTTGGCATCTTGTTTGCTGTTTTTTTCGGTGCCATCAGGCATGAACGTTAGTCTAGCATCCGATAAATTCTGATTTCCTGGGGATGTGGCTTCAGTGGCTGGACTCAGCGCCCGAAAAATCATGCTTTCTCCGCAGTAGGGGCGATGGCAAGGTCTTCAATCGAACTCCTTGAGTCGCAGGATTTGGGCTGACATTGGGTTTCACCCGAATGAGTGAGGGTGAGACATTGATGCTGGTGGTCTGTTGTTCATTACTCAAGGAGGAATGTGCGCCAATCCAAAATGATAATGGTATCATACTAGCTTATTCTTGCAACTGGATGGCTCTATTGCCCCCTTTGAATGATCACTTGAAATAAGAGGATGACTGATGGCGTGGTTGACGGTTGTGTTCCCGATCTATAATGCCGACCTGTGGATTGGTCAAGCATTTGAGTCACTTACGGCCCAAGAGGGATTCTGTGATGCCAATATTCCTATCCGTGTCATTTGCGTGGATGACTGTTCCACGGATGGTGCTATCAAAACCATAGAATTCGTATCACGATTTCCTGATCGCGTCACTTACGTTCGCACCCAAGAAACCAGTGGGTCGCCTGCAACACCACGTAATATCGGCTTGATGGCGGTTCAAACACCTTTCGTATCCTTCATTGATCAGGACGACTACCTGGCAGATGGGATGTATGCCAAGTGTCATGGTTTTTTAGATAGTCATCCAGAAGTGCCCATGGTGCGCGTTGCAAGTCAGTATTTTGGCGATCTCAGTGGTATTGAACCGAGGTATCCCCCTCACATTGCTCGTGGAACAAGAGTCATTGATCTGTCAGTTGAACCGGACGCATTTCGCTTGGTGTCTAATGTCAATACGGGTGTATGGAGGCGTTCGGCAATCGGGAACGTTACATTTGTGGATGGACAAAAGATGAACGAGGATCGTGACTTCTCGAGGAAAGTCACCAAACTTAATGGCAGCAAATTTGGGTTTATCGCAGAGACCTTATATTACTTTAGGTTTCGAGCAGATGAGTCCAGTCTGAGTGGACAGAATTCTGCTGCCTTGAGAATGGCCAGGGGACCGCGCGGTAAGCATGGTCAAAAATACGATATTAATCTTGTTAGAAAAGTGGAGGGCATGCTTGACCGGGATGTTCCGGCAAACGGCACACTGCCAGCCGTAGCCCAGCTTGAGTTCTTAGATTTCCTGGGAACTGGGCCTTCCCGAATACCTGAATCAAACCTGGATTTGGTTGCGATGGATGGTCTTCTCGGTAGATCAGCAACTATGCTTGATCCGAATCTTGTGGTGAAGAGTTCGCTGCATCGTATGTTGCAAGCCTACATACTGGAACGCATGCACGGGCCTCCAGCCGTGACTCCGGACGGACAGTTGCGTGTTGGGCCAGTTCAAGCAAGTTGGCCTTGGAATGTTCACGTCACAGGTTTCCAAGTAACCCCTGAGGGATGTGAATTGGAGATAACCTATCGTCGAGTTAGTCCACTGATTCACTTAGATGTATGTGTTGTTTCGGGCACCTTGGTCAGTTTCTCAAGCGGGTTAATGGGGAGGATGTCCCAGAACTTTTTCGGACAAGATATCTATCCAACACAGACCTTGAAACTTCAGTGGAGTGGCCGTGAGTTCTCAGTTCGCTTTGAAACCGTTCTGACACGAGACCACTCCCTCTCCAGGTCAACAAACAAACAGGGTGTCAGTGCTGGGGACATCAGGAGAAGTCCCCAGATTGATTTGCATGGTTGGGAGACAAAGGGTCTGGCGTTATCTGCTGGAATTCTTGTTTGGCGCGGGGATAAATAGATGCCACTAGAACAATTGTATGTTTTCCATGCCAAACGAACCCCTCCCGTGAATCAATTGATACACCAGTTCTCAGAGGAGTGCTCCGAACCTTGATTCAGTTTACGTCGCACAGTCTTAGAGCTCCGATTTTCTGTCGTGGGGTGTGCCATTGTTCCGCTGAGGGGTGTTCCAGGATTCCGTTGGTGGGCCGGGGCGGCGGTTGTGGAGGTCTTCATTGCAGCGCGGCGTTGGAGCACTCTTTCGACTCTGAGGATCCACCTCGCCGCAGGCACCCGGTGTGTGACGTAGGTTCTTTTTTGTCAGTGTGAGCGTTAGGAAGTTTCCAGTTTCGGGTGGCAAGTTTTTCCAGTTTGAGCGTTTAGCGGCAAGGCTTTCCAATGCCAGGATTCTCCGGGGTTG
>WREX01000006.1 GCA_009779115.1 Propionibacteriaceae bacterium | reverse complement strand
CGGCCCCGGCATGCAAGAAATGCTCTACCCGACCAGTTACCTCAAAGGCACAGGCCTGGGACCGCAGTGCGCCCTCATCACCGATGGCCGTTTCTCCGGCGGCTCGTCAGGCTTGTGCATCGGTCACATCTCCCCAGAAGCGGCCGACGGTGGTGCCATCGGACTGATCCGGGACGGCGATCTGATCGCGATCTCCATCCCCGACAGGACCATCACCGTCCAGGTCAGCCAGGAAGAACTGGCCCGCAGACGCGCCGAACAAGACCAACTCGGCTGGAACCCCAAACAGCGCACACGCCAGGTGTCAAACGCCCTCAAAGTGTACGCATCCCTCGCCCAGTCCGCTGACAAGGGCGCCGCCCGCCGCAAACTGTGAACACGCAAACTGCGCGCCCCCCAATGGGGACGCGCAGTAGCTATGAAGTTTTTCAAAACGCTGTCGCACCTGGGTTGGAGATCCACCTGGCGTTGACGCGTTCAGGTCTACTGCACCAACTGGGCAATGATCACCATGTTGTTGACAGCGATCCCACCCTTGGGGTTGACCTGGCAGGTCACCAGGACCAAACGACCAGTCTGACTCTCATCCCACAGATCAGCGTGCGAGGAGATCTCCGTCTTGGGGATGATCTGCGACTCGACGAACTGATAGGTGAGTTGGTTGACCTTGATGATGTCACCGGGCTTGAGCAGCGTCTGCTGGTTGGCCTGCAGGTAGTTCCCCGGTGCTTTGCCTCCGTAGACCGCGTGGGCCACCATGTACACCGTGCCCTGATCAGCCTTGTCCAAACCCACACCCAGGTTGCGGATCAAGAAGACCGACGTATAACCCGGAGGGTTCATCACGCCATTGACAGCGTTAACCGAACCGACAGGCACATCAAGGTTGACCGATGGTACGACAAATCCCTGCCCGCCATCATCGGCCACCATGTTTGCTTGTTGCATGAACGCCGACGATGTCGCCGACGGATCATCAGGGACGATCACGTTGCCTTCCAGGTCGACCAGTTCCCCTGCCTGGGACTTGGAACCCGGCCACAGTTGCGTGACAATGATCGTCGTGCCCCCACCGATGAGCAGAACCGCCAGCACGATCATCAAAATGCTGGCAAAACGCCTTTTCTTCTTCTTTTCAGGTTGTTGCTGCCCCCCGCTTGGGACCACAGAATCTTCTTGGTTTGACATTGTCTTCCTCGTCTTCCGCCCAATTGGCCGTTTTTCAGTTTACCACCTACGCCTGAGAGGAAGTCCAGACCTCAGGAGATCCTTACCTAGAATCCGATCCATGGCTGCTACGCGAGCAAGGTCACACGGTATTTATCCATCAGAGGTTCCATCCTCAGTCAACCAGCAGATCGTCAATCCTGTCGAGGCACCGGATTCCCGCCAACGGTGGAACATCCTCGCGCCGGGTCTCCCCCGTGAACACCAGTGCCGCATCCATGCCGACATCGAGGGCCATTTTGATGTCGGTGGCCAATCGGTCCCCCGTCATCAAACAGTGATGGATCGGCACGTCCAACCCCGCCATTCCGGCGCGAAGGATCAACGCCGATGGCTTACCCATCGAGGCCTGGCACATGACCTGCGTACAGGCCTCGATCGCCGCCGTGATGGCCGCACAGTCCGGTTCTCCCCGCCCTCCAGGAAAAGGGCAGTAGGTGTCTGAGTTGGTCTGAATCAGAATGGCCCTCTTGTGGAACCAGAGCGCATCGAAAGCGATTTGCAACTTTTGGTACGTGAACCCCCGGTCGTACGAAGCAATGACAATATCGATCTGACTAGGGTCTTCGCTCAGCCGGAACCCCGCATCCCGCAGTGCGGCGCACAGCGGTTCCTCGGCGATCGGGAACACGGTCGCGCCCGGATGGTTGGACTTCAACCACCACACGGTGGTCCCGATGGTCGTGGTGATCTCCTCGGCAGGCGTCGGAATCCCCATCCGCGTCAACTTCTCGGCGTACTGCGCAGGGCTCTTGGTCGGGTTATTCGACAAGAAACGCACAACCTTGCCAATCTGTCGCAACCCGCTGATGCATTGCCGCGCACCAGGCAGCAACTGGTCACCCAGGTAGATCGTACCGTCCAGATCGAACAGATAGGCGTCATAAACTTTCCGGGATTTCCTGGGCATCACACATCCCTGCCGTGAGGAGTTCCCCAGAACACGCCGCGCCTTCTCTCACGCTGTCTTCACACAGCCCACCAGGTTCACACGTCAGTGAACCCTTACTGGCAGGAATCCCCGCACGAGCAAGAGGATGTGGCATTGGGGTTGTCAATCGTGAACCCCTGCTGGGAAATCGTGTCAGTGAAGTCGATGGTCGCACCCTCCAAGAAGGCAGCGCTGATCCCATCAACCACGACCCGGATGTCTCCGAACGATGTCACAATGTCACCATCATGTTCTTGGTCATCGAAAAACAACTCATATCGCATCCCGGAGCATCCCCCCGGCAGTACGGCCACCCGCAGGACGAGATCCTGCTCCTCAGCAGCCAGCAATTGAGTAACTTTGTCGATCGCCGCGTCCGTCAGGAGCACCGATGGAGCCTTCACAGTGTCAGTCATGGGCCCTATTGTAGGACGGATTCCGCCGTTTGCGTCATGAGTGGCACGAGTTGGGTGTGGACACAATCTGTGCACTGTTGACGCACGCACCCCACCACCAGGACGCCTTGTACCCCAGTAGGTGAAGACGCCAAGACCGACGACACCCGAAGCTGTGTACTAGTGACCCACCCAAGTTGCCACAACAGTACGCATGTCCTCGGCACTGGCAACCGCATACCCGGCTTCAACTCCCACTGTCCGCAGTTCCCGGGTAGAGATCCAACACTGCCTCGCCACGGCGATCACGGGCACACACAGGGTTTGTGCCCAGCGGGCCACCCTGATCAGAACTGGACCGCCAGAATCGGCGAAGTGCACTTCCTCAGTGATATACACCACCAGATCCGCCCCGAGCCCCTGTGCACCACGGGCCTGTGCCTCTACCCCCCCACGGTCCTGAAGAGCAAGCCCTGAGCCACTGTCATCGACGCTGCCATCAAGAGATTCACTGTCGTACTGCGCACCAGGCGCGTACCCCTTCCGCTTCCCAGGAGCGTGCCGAAATACGCTGTTCCGAGCGAGGACGTGCCGGGTGGGATGAGCTGGTGACCCCACATCTTGTACATGGACTGGACGTCCATCGCAAGATGTGGGGTCACCAGATCGCCCGATCCGGTGCGCCGCAGCCGGGACATGGTATTTCAGCAGGTTCCTAGGCGAGAACTCGTCCGCCCCCATGCGTACGACCTCAGCACCGGCGGCGCTGAACTGCGCCACTGCCATGGATTCCACCGCCATTCCTTCAGGCGTGGACACCTGTGCCACCAGCAGTATCACCACACTGCCTAACTTACCCGAAGCCAAACATGGAATGCGCCAGGTATGCTACACATGCCATCGAAGACGTAGACTGAGGTCATCCACATCAGGGTCGACCGCAGGGGATCGAACTCAACGGATACAACTTTTTCAGCGGTACGGAAAGTAGGACGACGTGGGACTGTTCAAGCCCTATGACCAGTCAGCGGGTAATAAGGCGCCCGCGCAACCGGACCCTGTCCAATCCACGACGCCCACAGATGTCCCCAGATCACCGACGAAGAAGACCATCCCCACTCCCACCCGCAAGCAGGCCGAACAGGCTCGCCGGGACCGACTCCAGCCAGTCTTGACCCGCAAACAGTCGAAGGTTCGCGAGCGCGATGCCCGCTACAAGGCACAGAACGAGGCGATGGCGAAAAACCATGCCCGTCCACACAATGTCCTCATCCGCGATTGGATCGATGGGCGCTGGAACATCACTGAGTTCATCCTGCCCGTCATGTTGGTCGTCTTCGCTGTGACGATCGGCGGGGCGTACTTCCTGCCTGCCCTGACCCTCGTCGCCCCCTACATCATGTGGGGAGTCATCGGTGTGCTCGTCCTCGACATCGCCCTGATGTGGCTGGGCCTGCGCAAGAACCTGAGGACCTTCTTCCCCAACGAGCCCTTGAAGGGCAAGCTCAGCTACGCCCTGTCCCGGTCCATGATGATGCGCCGCTCCCGGATCCCACCCCCTCGTGTCAAGCGAGGCACAAGATTCACCTGGCCCCATCCCGAGGACCCCCGGTGACATGGACCTGGCAACCCTCCTCCCCTCCCTCTGATCCAGACCTGTCCGAGGACTTGTCCGCTGGTTGGAGCAACCGGGCTGAAGCCGAACAGTGGCTCCACGACACCTTTGCCGACTTATTGGATGGCGGCGTCTCCTGCGTGACACTCATGGACAACGAAACCCCGGTCTACTCCATGGATCTCAACCCGTAAAACTGACAGTATTTATCCGCAGTTTCCCACCACCCACTAATCAACAACCTCTGTTCAGCATCCATGTGAGCATCCCCCAACACCCGTCCCGGCCCCGACCCACGTCCGCTCTGCCTCCACATCTGCACATGACTGAATCGACAAACCTCACCGGCAAGTCCTGCCTCACCTGCCGCAACAGCCAACCCCTGGATCCCGGTCACAACGTCACTGTCAGGCACAACGCCACCGTCAGCACCGTACTGATCCCGATTTCGCCAACCCCGATGAACGCCGGTTTTGCCCGCGGCCACAAGCGCGGCACGAGAATCGCCCGTACGGCCACAATCACGCTGACGGCGCCAATCCAGCCATTCAGGAGGAACGCAGCCACGACTAGGACGAGGTGGTAAACCACTGATGTGGCATACCACCCGGCCTTCCCGCGTTCGCGAATCATCGTCTTGACATAGAAAATGGTCCCCCAGAAGTACACCGCCAACACCGCCGCCGCCAACCAAGCATGAGGGATTCCAACTATCCGCAGAAAAGACGACGGATCCATGCCGTGTAACCCCTGACAGGTCGCCCCCACGACAGTCATCAGACAAGACGAGCCAATCAGCAACGCGTCATTGATGACAGTCCTCTCCCGGCCCGTGCTGATCAGGACCAGACTCGCGCCCAAGAGCACGGCCAACGGAACTGCCCACCACAGCAAGGCGAGACGCCACACCAGCAGCCCGATCACCGACACGAGACTGATCCCCGCATATGTCAGCGCCGGGACGACAAACTGGCGCCGATGGCGGGGCCGCAGCCATCCCCGGATGGCCATGAACGCCAAGTACGCCGACACCCATGCGACAATCAAGACTGCATGTTGCCAACGAAATCCTGCCAGAAAACCGCCGGCGATCCCCGGAGCGAGCATCATCGCCCAGACACCATGCTGGCGGGGAATCCAGTTTCTAGAAGGCCCCACCACTTCTCTCCTCCCATACCGTGTGAACGCTGTCCAGCAGCACAGTGACCACACTGAAGCCAGTCGTCACTGTCGTGAACCCACCATCACCGGGTGACGTGTCCCCTCAATGCTGCGGTGCACCACGATGACACGATTGTGGTGGCAGTTCCGGTCATGCTGCCTGAGCGACCCTCAGCCGAACATCCAGAGCAACCTTGCTCATCCGTGCTGTTGTCTTGCCCAACTCCCCCTCGCATCTGTGACCAGCATCCTGGACCCTCAGATGGACCATCCGGTACGCAGAGTGCGCTTCCTCCAACGACCCGTTGATCATCCCGGCGTGCAACTGGCAGACCACCTGGGGAAACCTTCGAGTCGAATCCATAAAAGGACAATTGTGCATCACGATCTTGACAGGACTGCCTTCCACGACCTCTGGGGCAAACCACAAAGCGTCGAGCTTGTTGGCAAGTCTTTCCAAGATCCTGGACTCATCCACAGGAGCGTCCGATTCGTCGCGACAGGTGATGTATCGGCCCCACTCAGTCCCGATCTGGTACATCCACTCGCCCGCCGATGTGCTCGACTGGGCAACCCCGGCCGCCATGATCTCCGCGAGGAGTCGGTACCCCTGCGCTCGTTCGTGAGTCTGATTCGGCAAAGTCCCCAAGTACGCGACTCGCGGCCTGCCCGGAGTCGTACGACCCTGGGATTCACGGGTCGCTAATCCGGAATCGACCAGTGATTCCAGGTGGTAACGAGCGGCATTGGACGGGATCCCGACCTTCTTTGCCACCTGTTCGACAGTCAAGGCTTCCTTGGAATCTCTGAGGATTCTGATGATGTGTGTCCGCCGGCCTCCATGGTCTCCTTTGCCTGTGGTGCCGTCAAAAACAGGGTGGTCAATTCGTACCGCCATACATGCCCCCTTTTTATTTTGTAATAAACCTGTTTGAAATTATATCCCCTGTTAAATATAAAGGGCAATTACGTTGCACCCAGCCATAATCGTTTCATATCAACCCTTTCGCATCGCCCTATTATCCTTAATAAAGCTTTCTCGAATACTCATTTAACCTTGTCAAAGCAGGATTCCATTTCTATTATCGCCTTTTTCCATCACTAATACCTATCAAGTTGACCCTTCTAGGGGGCCATGATAATTTCTTTGTACCTGCTACACATTGAAAGGTGTGAGTCATGGCTACCGCAACGAAGCCCGCGCCTAGACTGCGCCGTGTTTTAAGCATCGTGGCGGCAGTATTTATCGGCAGCGTCGTCGGATCAGGTATTTTCAGCGTTGGTTATTCTGAACTACCGTCTTATCTCAGTTCTGATCCCAAGACCTGTACGAACTGTCACGTGATGCAGGAGTATTACGATGCATGGGACAAAGGCCCCCATCATGCTGTCGCCACGTGTGACGATTGTCACCTACCACACGACAACATCATCGACCGTTACAAAGTACAACTGTCAGATGGCATACTCCATACCTATCGATTCACGACCCAGACTTATCCCACTACTATCGTCATTCGCCCGTCCAGCTTGGACGTCGTCAATGGAGCGTGCCTTTCCTGTCACGGCGATATGACCGAAATGATTCGCTACACCGTAAGTGTCACTGGTGATCCCGTTACATGTACACATTGCCATTCCGATATCGGACACAGTACCTAGGAGTTCGACATGTCTGACCAGACCGAAGCCAAAACCAAAGTTAAACAGCGAAAAGGAGTCCCCATTTGGGCCCTTGTCGTCATTGTCATCGCGGCTGCAGGGGTTACTTTCCTGATCACCGCACTTATCACAAACGTCGCCCAACACAAGGGGGAGTCGGCAGCCCAGATTACCAAAGTCGTTAACCTTGACTACACAACGTACGATCCCAAGATCTGGGGTCAGAACTTCCCCAATGAGTACGACGGTTATCTCAAGACAACGAATTTCACACCGACGGCCCATAACCCGGCCCTCGTGTCCCGCGATCCGGCCACTGACTCTCATGTGGGGGCCGTCATTCCCATGTCTGATCCCCGCACGGAAACCACCGCGTCAAAGCTGACCGAGGATCCGCGCCTTGTCACCATGTGGAGCGGCTACGCTTTCGCCATCGACTACCGTCATCTTCGCGGGCACGCACACATGCTGGAGGACCAGCGCTACACCTTGCGTGTCCTGGACAAGCCCCAGCCGGGCGCCTGCCTCAACTGCCACTGCTCACTGCCAGAGGTTCTGGACAACATCGACTCCTCCATCGACGGAGATGTCTACAGTGACGCCGCGATGGCAGCCTGGGCTCAGATGAACAAGATGACCTACGGCGACACCGAAACCAAGCAACTGGCTTCTGGACCCGTCGCCTGTATCGACTGCCACGATCCGAACACGATGCAATTGCGTGTCGTCCGCCCCGCCTTCATCAATGGCATCGCAGCCCTCAAGAAGAGCGAAGGCATCGACAACTACAACGTCAACAAGGACGCCAGTACGCAAGAGATGCGCTCCTTCGTCTGCGCGCAGTGCCATGTTGAGTACTACATGGGCGACGGCGACAACAAGACGCTCACCTTCCCGTGGGCCGAAGGCATCGACATCGACAACGTCTACCAGTATTATCAAGACATCAATTTCTCCGACTTCACACATGCTCTCACAGGCGCCCCGATTCTCAAGGCTCAGCACCCTGAGTTCGAGTCGTGGTCTGCTGGCGTGCATGCGGCCAACGGTGTCGCTTGTGCCGATTGCCACATGGCTTATCAGCGAGTCGGAGCCCAGAAGATCTCCAACCACGACGTGACCACGCCGATGGTGGATGTCAACGGGACCTGTGGCAAGTGCCACGCTGCTTCTGAAGAAGTCATCACGAACCGTGTGACGACGATCCAGAATCGCTATCTCGAATCTCGTGATCGCGCCATGGACGCCCTGACCCAGTTCATCGATGCTATCAAGGCCGCAAAAGATGGTGGTGCCTCGGACGATCTGATCCAGCAGGTTCTGCCGTACCAGACCAAAGCCAACTTCTACATGGATATGGGCTACTCAGAGAACTCCTACGGCTTCCATGCACCGGATTACTTCCAGAGAATCTTCAACGAGTCCATGGACGCGTCGCGTCAAGGCCAATTGATTCTCCTCGGAGTCCCAGCCGACCAGGTTGCCCCGTCAGATGTTGCCCAGAACAACCTTCAAAAGATCCAGGAATCAGGTCTTAAGTGAGTGAATACGATGACGATCTACTCCTCGAAGTAGACGACGACATCGTAACCTCTCGTGCCCCATCTCGCAGAAAAGCGGGATGGGGCAACTCATCATCGGCGGGCCAACAGTCGCCGGCGGAGGATAGTCAACGCGAGGTTACGAACGACCAGACACTGGGCGGTAACGAACGACCAGACATGGTGCCGCCCGTACCAAAGCCAGTTGCCTCACAGGCGACGACATCACCACCCCTGGAAGACCAAGACTTGTTGGGTGACGGGGCCGATGACGACATTGTGACGCGTCGGTCTTCTCCTCAGGGTTTGAAGAAAACCGTCCGCCGTGGGCCCGGCCTCGCCGTCGCCCTCCTGGTCGGGATCATCCTGGGTGTGTGGATGGTCAGCACCCAGCCCAGTACGGCCCCTGACACATCCACCATGCCAACAGCCACTGCCACCCCCACCGAGGACCCCATGATCCGCAAAGCTGAGTTGCAAGTTCTGCTGGGCGACGACCCCAACAATGTCGACGCTCATCTGGAACTTGGCGTCCTGCTTTTCAATGATGACGATCTCGCAGACGCGAAGACACAGTGGGACGCAGCGATCCAGCTCGACCCCAACAATGTCGAGGGTTGGTACAATCTTGGTTTTTACTACCTTTACTCCGATCCAGCTGACTATGCTATGACTCAGGAGATGTGGGACCAGGTCATCAAACTGGAACCCGAGGGCGACATGGCGAATATGATTCAGGGGCACCTCAGCGATGCACTCAATCCGTCGAGTTCATCAGCGACCCCGACTAACTCCAGCAGCCCGAGTTCTGAGGAAACGGGTCAGTGATGGTTGTCCTGTCGAGTTCACTAGTCAGTATCCTCATCGTGTTGTGGGCTGGCATCGTGTCCTTCGCATCCCCATGTTTCCTACCCGTGGTTCCAGTCTTCGTGGGCTACCTCGCTGGTGGGCGTGAAGCCACGCCCACCAAGAGGTGGTCAGCCGTGGGCCAAGCAGTTATTTTCATGGTCGCCTTCGCCGCCGTCTTCATCGCCTTGTGGACGCTCGTCGGACTCATTGGCTACGCGGTCGGCGACTATCGCGATTGGCTGAGAATCGCCGGTGGCGTGGTCCTCGTGGTGATCGGCCTGCATTATGCCGGTCTGATCACCATTCCCCTGCTCGACCGTGTGCTCCAGCCTCACTACTCTCCCGACAAAGCTCGCACACCGAACTTTCGCCGCTCGCTACTCCTCGGACTCGCTTTCGGCGCCGGTTGGACCCCGTGCATCGGCCCCATCCTGGGAGCAGTCCTGGGGCTGGCGACAACCGCCCACTCACTGGGCACCGGATTCCTGCTCCTGAGCGTCTATTCGCTCGGACTAGGCATTCCCTTCATCCTCGTGTGCGCGGGAGCCTCAACTCTACTGAACAGACTCAAATGGTTTATCACCCATCAACGAATCGTCAACATGGTTGTTGGACTGTTCTTGGTGGTCGTGGGAATCCTCATGATCACAGACCTGATGTACCGTTTGGCCTCTTTGGTACCGATTTCCAATTAGGAAGGATACGATGACCAGTTCCGACACTGACATCCGCCCGGACCAAGCCTCCGTCCCGGAAGCCACTTCTCTTCCAACCCAATCATCCTTGGCTGAATCCGAGGACCTGCCCGTTATCTCCATCGGCCAGTTCTTCCAGCGGCTCTACCAGGTGACCTATTCCAAGACCATCGGTTTGATCATCATTCTCGTGACGGCCGTGTTCGTCTTCATCGGAATGATGCTCACACAGGCGCCTTCTGGCACGTGGTCCGATCCGGCAGGCCGGGATCAATTCATGTCCATGATGCACGCCAAGTACGGCGCATGGGCCACACTCCTGGGCGGGATGGGATTCTTCCATGTGTTCACATCCATCCCCTTCTTCATCGTCATGGCAGCACTGGCCATCTCCATCGCCGGGTGCACCAGCCACCGCATTCCACAGATGTGGCAGCAGTGGCGCCACCCGCGAGTCCTTGTCTCCGAGCGCTTTTTCACAGCGGCTCGTTATCAGGCCAGCGTTCCCACGTCTGGAAAAGACGACCAGGCCCTCCACGTGGTCCAGGACAAGCTCAAGGCAGCCCATTACCGCGTCATTCGGGGCAATGACACCTCCCTGTACGCCGACAAGTACTCGTGGGGCGGATTCGGCACAGTGGCTGCCCACCTCAGCTTCATTATTATCATGGCTGCCTTCGTCGTCAGTGGCCTGACCGGGTATCAGGGCATTGTCAATGTCTTCGTTGGCGGCAGTCCGGTGTCAGTTGGCGACAAGAGCGGTTTGACCCTCGAAGCGCCAGACTTCAACGCGACCTACGACGACACCACCGGACGTCCTCTCGACTACGTCTCACACCTCATCCTCAGGGACGGAGACACCGTGGTGGCCGAGCAAGACGTGCGTGTCAACAGCCCCATGACGTACAAAGGCTTCGCCTTCCACCAAAACAACTACGGCATGGGTGTGGATGTCTCGGTCAAAGACAGCTCCGGCAACACCCTCTTTTCAGGGGCTGTGCCCCAACCGTACACATCCACAGACAAGAAGTTCGCTATTGGCGAGTTCACCTTGCCGGACCTGGGACTAGTCGTTCAGGTCTTGTCGCCCGTCTCCGGGACCACCAATGCGGACATCGGCCCTGGCCAACTCGGCTTCGCCATCTTCCGTGACGGGGAGTCCGATGCCATGGCGACATCTGTCGTCGACCAGGGTACGTCGGCGACCGTCCGCGACCTCACCCTCAGCTTCGTGCGCGAGGGGCAATTCACTGGCATCATGGTCCGCCAGGACCCCGGAGCCACCTGGATGTGGATCGGATCGATCCTCCTCGTGGTCGGCATGACAGTAACATTCACCTTCAGGCACCGCCGCCTGTGGGTGAGAGCACAGGATGGCAAACTCCTCCTGGCATCCGCGGACAAAGAAGACTCTGGATTCCGCGAACACTTCAACCAACTCGTATCCCAGGCACAGACCTGGTTCTCTGTAAGGAGTAAATAATGCTTAACCTTGCCAAAGTCCTCTTGGACGCATCGCTCGTTTTCATCCTCCTGGCTTTGATCACTAATGTCGTCTTGTTGTCCGCCGCACGAAGGGTGAACCGGCTTGCCGCCGCCAAGGTGCCCGCCAAAGTCGCCGTCGGTGCTGGCGTGGGAGGCAGGTCACTCGACGATGCGGTCACCTCAGTCGATGCCGGCATGACCGATGCCGACAACGAAGCTGCCACTCCCCCGTCGACCAAGGCCAAACAGAAAGCCACTCCGCTCAACATGGCGGCCTTCGGTACAGGCTTCACGATCGTGGCCTGGGCGCTCATGACGGCCTACATCATCGTACGAATGACGATCACCGGACATGGACCCTTCTCCAACATGCACGAATTCGCCGTGTCTTTCGTTTGGGGCATCATGGCGGCCTACCTCGTGGCTTTCTGGAGATTCAAGGTACGCATGCTGTCCCTGGTCGTCCTGCCCGTCGCCGCGTGCCTGGACTTCTACGCCATCAGCCTCGGCGTGGGTGTGGAGACGCTCCTACCGGCCCTGCAGAACAACGTCTTGCTCACCTTGCACGTGGGCTTCGCCATGCTGTCCTACGGTGCTGCCTGCGTCTCCTTCGCCGCCGCCATCCTCTACCTGATCTACCCATATCTGAAGCTCAAGATCTCGCGTGACAAACTCGACGAAATCGGTTACAAGGGCGCTGTCGTGGCTTTCCCGTTGATGACGATCATGATCCTGCTGGGCGCCTTGTGGGCGAAGACAGCATGGGGCGCCTACTGGAGTTGGGATCCCAAGGAGAGCGCGGCACTGGTCACCTGGATCCTCTACGCCGCCTTCATGCACGCCCGTGTGGCACGCGGTTGGCGCGGGACCCGGTCCGCCTGGCTGTTGATCATCGGATTCGCAGCGGTCATGGTCGCCTACTTTGGCAATTATTTCCTCGGTGGTCTACACTCAGCCTACAAATGATGTCTCGTTCTAGCATCCGCAATGTCCTTGTCATCGCCGTCACGACGGTGGTGATACTGGCTGTTGTCGTCTTGGTCCAGCAGCCGTGGAAGAGTTCGGAATCGGACCCGTCATCCATCACAACGGTTGATGTGGGGTCCAATTCCGACCACCCCGCGCCCGCCGTCGGGGTGGAGGCGACCGACTTCACAGCCACCACTGTCACCGGCGACACCGTCACCTTGTCTGAACTTCGCGGCAAACCCGTGTGGCTGGTTTTCGGTGCCACGTGGTGTACCAATTGCCGCTCCGAAGCTCCCGATGTTCAGGCAGTCGCCGATGCGTACGCCGGGAAGATCACAGTCGTGACAATCTATGTGGGTGAAGCCTCATCGACCGTCAAAGGCTATGTCGATCGCCTGAAACTGTCCGGGCCGCAGATAGCGGACACCTCCAACGCAATATCTTCGGCCTACGACATCCTCGGCATCCCCGCCCACTTCTTCATCGATTCCAACGGTGTGATCCAACAGATCGCCGTCGGTTCCCTGACGAAACAATCGGCCTCAGACATCGTGGCCCGACTGGTCGGGTAAGAGGTCGCCCAGAAAACAATAATTCGTGTTCTGAAAAAGGATACAGTCGGGGTGATAGCGTCTCCACTATCGCCCCGACTTTCTTGTGTCTGCTGCTAATCGTTCACACGTGGTGGGACGAAGGGGGGGCTGACGACTTCAAACTCTTCGTTGCGACCGCGCATTTCTACGAGCACGTGGTCACCGACGGCGACACCGGGGGGGTTGTCGGGAGGGACGATTGGGGCGGTGTCAGCAGAGGATTCACCGGCAGAAGGCGGATCGGCGGTGGGAGTGGTTGGAAGAACGGGAGTGGTGGGGGTGCCGGGGTCAGTTCTCAGCTTCGCGGGGTTGGGTGCTGGAGTCATCAGGGCTAGTCCGATGCCAACTTTCTCAGTCGGGGAGAATGTGCCCGAAGTCACCTCTCCGAGAAGACGGCCGGAGTTGTCGAAGACCTGCATCCCGGGGCGGGGAATACCGCGGCCACAGGCCCGGATGCCTAACAAAGTCCGCGTAGCCCCGGCCTTGCGCTGGGCTCGTACTGCTTCGTCGCCGTCGAAATGTTCCTTCTTCCAGCCGACGGCCCAGCTGACTCGGGCTTCGACTGGGGAAATAGTGGGACTGAGGTCATGGCCATGCAGAGGATAACCCATCTCAGTACGCAGGGTGTCGCGAGCTCCCAAACCGCAGGGGACCACGCCGTACTGGGCGCCGTTGCGGAACAACGACTCCCAGACTGTCACCGCTGACTGCGCGGGCACAACGATCTCGTAGCCGTGTTCGCCGGTGTAGCCAGTCCTGCACACGCTCAAGGACACGACCTGTCCCTGGCTGGCCAGTTCAGTCCTCACAAAGCTCATGTAGCCGATGTCCGAGGGCAGGCCGGTGGCATCCAACACGCTGGCGCTGTTCGGCCCCTGGACGGCGATGATGGCTTCTTGGGTGTGGCGGTCGGTCCATGTCAGATGCGCGGGGGCGTTGTCCCGCAGGCGGCGAATCACCTCGTCGGAGTTGGCCGCGTTGGGGATCACCATGACCGCCGATTCCGACAGAAGATAGATGATCATGTCGTCGACCACCCCGCCGGTTTGGTTGAGCAGCAGGGTGTACTGGGCCTGGCCGGGTGAGATGCGGTTCAGATCATTGGTCAGCCGGGTGTTGATGTACGCCGCGGCATCCTCGCCCTCGACCAGGAATGTGCCCAGGTGAGAGACATCGAAGATTCCCACAGACTCCCGTACGGCTTTGTGCTCGGCCAAAACGCCCGAATACTCGACCGGCATGTTCCATCCACCGAACGGGGCAAACTTCGCTCCCGCCTCACGGTGAACGCTCACCAAAGCAGATTCAATCAGGTCAGACATGGTGGTCCTCTCGCTCAGGTCCCCCAGCCTAGTCGTGTCGATCTGGGACTGGAAGTGGCCGTCGGCGACAGAGCCCTTCCAGTGCTGAGGGTTTCCTCCAGTTGTCAGATGGGCCGGGCATGAACAGCGTCGCAGAGGATTGTGCGACTGGGTCCAGATAAGCCAGCGTGCCTCCACAGGGTCGCGTAGCAGCCATGAATCGGAGGATTCGGGTTTACGCGTGGGCTGCTCGTACTGGTTGTCTGTCGCGGCGTTCTAGGGCTCGGTCGGGGTAGTTGGTGACCAGGCCGTCCACTCCCATGGCGAGCATGCGGTCGATGTCCTCTTCCTCGTCAACCGTCCAGACGTTGATTTCCAGCAAGGAGTTGTGCGCCTCGTCGATGAACTCGGGAACCGTGTCCACGTACCGGAAATGAGGATGAAGGGCTGTTGCCCACAGTTGGTGGGCGTAGTTCCACGGCTCGTACAAGATGTCTTGGAAGAGCACGCCGGTGTAGACCAGGGAACCGATCTGACGGATGTGCGCCAGAGTGATGTGATTGAAGCTGGACAGGTTGATGCGGTATTCCCAGTTGCGTTTGTCGATCATTTCGAGCACCTTCTCGGCGATGCCGGGGTACGGCACGCGTGAGTCTTTGATCTCAATGTTGATCAGCATCTGTGAGTCGGCGAGAAGGTCGAAAACCTCATCCAGGGTGGGTATTTTTTCGTCGGGGTACGTGTGGCTGCCCGCCGACGCGTTCAGCCGCTTGATCTGGTCCAAGGTGAGGTCGCGTACCAGACCTGTGCCTGACGTGGTACGGTCAACGGTCTCATCGTGGATGACGACGATCTCATCGTCCTTGGTCATCTGAATGTCGAGTTCAATCCCGTCGGCACCCTGTTCACGGGCAAGGTTGAATGCAGCAAGGGTATTCTCCGGGGCGTAGCCGCTCGCCCCTCTATGTGCGAAGATCTTCGTCATGCCACCGCACCTTTCTTCATCGAGCACGCCTGTGTGCCACGGGTACAAGACTATACCGGTCGACCTTGTTGTGGTGTTTGTCTCTGGCGTCTCCACTCACAGTGAAGAGGAGCATCTGCACCGATCCGGTCGACACCTCGTTGGGCACACACTTGGCACATGGTCCGACACCACTGTAACCCGAATCAGCCGGTCACCGGTAGAGTCTTTTTCTCATCAGTGTTGTTCGACACTACGATGAACCGCAGGACCGTACTGGTTGTGAATGCTCCTCACCATGGCTTCCGAGGACTCCTCCAGCGTGCCGGCACAGGGTCGCACAGCAGCCATGAATCGGTGCATTCGGGCACAGCGACAGCGTGAGGGCAGACTGGACGTCTGTTAAGCGTTGGCGATGGGGCCAGGGCGCCCATCTGGGGCCGTGTAACAGCAATGGATCGGTGGATTCCGGCTTAGGTGCTTGCGGGGGGATGGGGAGTGAACATGACTGTCACCGTGGTGTGCCTTCTTCGGGACCGTTGACGACCAGGCGGGGTGGAAAACCGCGGAACCCTGCTGTCAGTTGCCAGCGGGACCTCAACCACAGCAGGGCGAAGGCGGCGACCAGGAGTGCGGAGACTCCACCGATGCCGATGGCCCAACGAGTGCCCCAGGCTTCAGAAATCCAGCCCACGATGGGCGAGCCGATGGGTGTGGCGCCCTGGAAGACCAGCATGTACAAGGCGACCACCCGGCCACGCATGGACGGCTCTGTGGTGATCTGGATCGTCGAGTTGGCCGCGGTCATCAGGGTCAGGGTGCACAGGCCCACGAAGATCCCCGATAGGCCGAAAGTGAGGTACGTCGGCATCACTGCGGACAGCAGCGAAGTCAGACCGAACCCGATAGCCGACCCGACGATGAGTCTGAGCCGCGGACGGGCACGCCGCGCGGCCATGAGGGCGCCGATCAGCGCCCCGACGCCGAACATGGAACTCAGCAGGCCGAATTGCCCCGCCTGGCGGTCGAAGACCTGAGTGGCCATCATGGCGATGGTCAGTTGTGAGTTGAATCCCAGACATGAGATGACACCGATGATCACCAGTACCAGCCATATTTCTGGGCGCTTTCGGATGTAGACGACCGCCTGGCGTATCTGCCCGCTCTGCTTCTTGACTCGTTCCACGATGCGCAGTTCCGCCTGCCTCATGCAGGCCAGGCCGATGATGGTGGCGGCGAAGGTCACCCCGTTGAGGAGGAACGCCCATCCGGTGCCGAAGGCCTGGATGAGGAATCCCGCGAGTGCTGGGCCGAGCAGACGCGAGGAGTTGAACATAGCAGAGTTCAGTCCGATCGCATTGGGCAGTGACGTGAGGGGGACCATTTCAGCGACGAAGGTCTGCCGTACTGGGGCATCAATGGCTGTCGCGCAGCCCAGTAGCAAGGCGAAACCGTAGACGTGCCATAACTGTGCATGGCCCAACAGCACCAAGGCGCCCAGCCCAAGAGCCAGGACCCCTTGGGCAGCCTGCGTGACCATCAACAACTGGCGGCGCGGCAACCGGTCGGCCAAGACCCCGGCCCACGCCGACAAGAACAGTACGGGGGCGAACTGCAGGGCGGTGACGATCCCGGCTGCCAGGCCCGAGTTGGGAGTCAGTTGCCTCAAGACCAGCCAGTCCTGGCCGATTCTTTGAATCCAGGCCCCGATATTGGACACCAGAGCCGTGCAGAACCACATCCGGTAATTGAAGAACTTCAGTGACGCGAAGGTTTTGCTAATCACCCCCGGTATGCGCGCCACGTCATGCTTCTCTCAGTTCACCCCAATGATTGGCCTTATTGTACGCCCGTATGTTGGCCCGGTTACCCCTGGATCTCCGCCCGATGACACAAATTCACCGAAGTCTTATCAACGCTACTCGTCTACAGTCTCCCGCAGACACGGATGCCCACACACAACCTCAACAACATGGAACAACAGTACGGCGTGCGGGCGCTGCGGCTTCGGCGACGAGGAACTTGGGAGCAGCATAGGAGTGGTGTTCAAAGGCGGTGAGGAGGGCTTCACGGGTTGCTGGCAGGGCTTGTTCATAGACTAGGGCGATGGCGGAACCGCCGAATCCTCCTCCGGTCATGCGGGCGCCCAAGGCACCGGCTTCCAGGGCCGTGACCACGGCGAGATCCAACTGTGGGCATGAGACCTCAAAGTCGTCGCGCAGCGAGGCATGAGAGTCCACGAACAATCGGCCCAGTTCCACGAAATCGTTGGCTTCCATTGCTGCGACTGCCAGGCGTACTCGGTCGTTTTCTGTGAGAACGTGACGCACTCGCTGGGCCAAACGGGGGCTTTTCACTCGGGCCATAGCGGCGGGGAGGTCGTTCGTGGACAGCTCAGCAAGATGTGCCACCCCCAATCGGTCGCAGGCTTCTTCACAGTCGGCTCGGCGTTGTCCGTACTCTCCTGTGGCATGGGAATGTTCGACCCGAGTATCGATGACCAACAGTGCCAGTCCCTTGTCGCGGATACGGAAGGGGACATGTCGGATCGATCCGTCAGCACAATCGAGGTTCAGGGCGTAGCCTTCGCGACTACGCAAGACCGCAGCTTGGTCCATACCTCCCGTGGGAGCACAGGCGATGTGGTTCTCAGCCCGCTGGCACAGTGTGGCCAACTCAGCCCGACCGGATTCATCGGCCGAAAGCCCACAGTCGAACAGATCGGGTGCCGCCACTGCAACGGCCGCCTCGATGGCGGCTGAACTGGACAGTCCCGACCCGACTGGCACGTCGGAGGCAAAGGCCACGTCGAGACCAGACACCGGGTACCCAGCCTCTGCCATAGCCCACAGGACTCCAGCAGGGTAGCGTTCCCACCCCGCTGGATGGCCCGCGACGATCGAAGCCAGGCTGATAGGTGGGCAGTACGGCATCCCGGCCGAGACCAGAGTGAGTATCGTGTCCTGACGCCTTCGTACGGCGGCATACGTGCGCTGCGGCAACGCGATGGGCAGCACGAGTCCCCCGTTGTAATCGGTGTGCTCCCCGATGAGGTTCACACGTCCCGGAGCCTCCCACACCCCATCGGGCTCCCCGGGGAAGTGCGCCTGAAACTCAGCAAGGGCCACGTCCAGCGCGGTCATTGAACCTCCTGTCACGATCTGTCGGGTTCATTCTTCCACCCCAGGAGCCCAGTCCTGATCCACCGCTTCATGGCTACTTCCCGTCCCGGGTGCTGGCACACTGACCCGTTAGGTCGTTGCTCACAAACTATCCAGCCTGCCCTCAGGACAATCACCGGCTCATGGGACACCACTGTGCCGGTCAACACGCTGGCAAGCAGTGGATCCCGGCATAGCCAATGAAATGAAACCAGACGTAAAAAGCCGGATGGCCCGGCCCCTCATGGGGTCGGACCATCCGGTCTCAAATGTTGATTAGTGGGACACAGTACTCAGGAGCGAGCACTTGCCTTGAATTGACGCCTGACCTTCGGAGAGATCCACAGACCTGCCAGAACCATGATGGAACCGGAGATCAGCAGACCGATCGGGAAGGACCGAGATGTCGTCTGAACCTCACCACCAGTCTTGACCTGCTTGTTGATGACCACGGTGTAGGTGCCGGAAACCGTACCAGACTGTGTAGCCGTCAGGGTGCCCGTATGGAGACCCTCAGCAGAGTTACCAGGAACGATGAACGTGAAGGTCACCTTGCCATTCTCATCCACCTTCTGAGCAGAGGTGCCAACAGACTGGCCATCGACTGTCAGAGTGACGGTTTCACCAGGATTGAAGTTCGACCCTGTGACTGTCTGTGTATCCAACGGAGCCACAGTCGGCTTGCCGAAGTCAATCGTGATCTTGCCAATGACCAGCTGGACGGTCGGGGACATGTTCCCGGCTGCGTCGCTGACCGACACCTTGACCACTGTGCCCTCGGAGAGAGCCGGTGTGGGTGCACATGAGAACTTGCTGTCCTTATCGACTGTCACGTTCTCACATCCAGGAATCGGGTTACCGTTCACATCAGTGATGTGCATGGTGCCACCGGCCTCAGCCGTTCCGTAGATCAGCGTTCCGTTAGACGGACCGACGACCGGCGCAGCAGGCGGAGTCACATCCAGCGGGTGAGTCGCCTCAGGCGAAACGTTGCCCGCAAGGTCAACCACGACGGCATGGATAATTCCATCAGTCGCATCCGGCGGTGTTGGAATCGACCACGTGAAGTCAGGATTGATCGTGGCTTCCACATCATTGGTCGTACCGTTCTTCGTCGGATAGGTGATGATCACCTTGCCCAACTTGTCCGCCGTACCCGAAATCTCAGTACCGTTGGCAACCTTGATCACAGGAGCCGCAGGAATCTTAGTATCGAGGTACGCGATCGTCGGCTGGGACTCGTTGCCCGCAGCATCCGTCGCAGTGACGCTGATGTTGCCAGACTCCATACCCGCAGGTGTCGGCACGGACCAAGCACCAGTGGAATCAACCGGGATTCCCTTGGTCACGGTTCCATCCGGCCACTTGATGGTCACTGTCGAATTCGGTTCAGCCGTACCCGCAACCTTCGTAGCGTTCGCAACGTTCACCACAGGCGGAGCAGGCGGAACAGTATCGACCGTGACATGGACAGCATTCGACGGATTCGACGTACCACCGGCATTCGTCTGAGTGGCAGTCAACGTGTGTTGGCCATCAGCCAGAGGAGCCGAGCAGCTCCATGTCGCTGGTGTTCCCGTACTCACCGTGGTGGTGCACACCACAGTGCCGTCCGTATCCATCACCTTCACTGTGGCACCGGCCTCACCAGTACCAGCGATCTGCAACGGATTCTGGTTGGTGAGAGTGCCATCCTTTGGTGCCGTGATTGTCGGAGCATCAGGGATCCTCGGCAGAGGATTCGTGAATGTCACCGTCTGCGGGGACTTGTCCAACTCACCCTGTGTGATGGTGGCGTGCACCTTCACTGCTTCAGCCACAGTGTCAGTCACGGTGGCAAATGCATTACCATCAGCGTCTGTCACAGCCTGAGTCGTCACCAAGATACCTGTCGAACCCGGCTGATCCAAAGTGAAGGTCACCGTCACGCCAGGCGCTGGATTGTAGTACTTATCCGTGACGTGGGCCCTCGCTGTAGACAGCGCGCCGACGTTCAATTGCGGCGGATCCACCGACAGGTTCGTGCACTCCTGCAGAGCAGTCGGCTCACCCAGGCAAGGCCCTGGCCATGGCACTGGGTTGATCTTCACGGTCATCGGTGAATTCTTGATGTCCGTGTCCTTGCTGTCGACCGGGATGGTGGCCCTCAAGGTCACCGTCTCAGCCTTGGTGTCAGTCATCGTGACAACAGCCTTTCCGTCAGGGCCAGAGACAGCTGTCAAAGCAGTCACCTGCGCCGCGTTGGGGCTTGCCCCGGCCAGCAGAGGACCAGAGCTAGCTGGCGTCAAGGTCGCCTGACCAGTGGTCGAGAAGCTCACGGTCGCCCCAGGAACTGGGTTGTCGTGAATATCTTTGATGTCGGCAGTCACAGTGATCGTGTCATCCGTAGTCGGGCTCGTCGGATCAATGCTCAACACGGAGTGATTAGCATCCGGCGGTCCCGGGATGAAGTTCAGCGTGATCTGGCCGGGGGTAGCACTCTTCGAGTTATCGGACTGATAGGCAGCAGGTGCTTGACCATCCACAGTCACGGTAGCCACATGGGCACCGGACTTGAACGACGAGTACCAAATAGTGCTCACACCATTGTCATCTGTGCCTTTAATTCCTTGCTGAATCCTCAGATCGGAATCCTGGGTCACTGACTGGACGAGCGCACCGGGAACCGGGTTGTCGTACTTGTCGTAGGCCGTCAGAGTTGCCTGGTCACGGGCATCGCCGTTCGCAACGACATTATCTTGAGTGACCTTCACGTTAGTCAGGCAGCCGACACTATCCGTGCAGACCACGTCTGGCTTCCAAGCACGAGACTCCGCTGGGTTGCCCGCAGCAGACATAACCGCTTTACCAGATGTAGTCGCTGTGATGTTATACGTGCCACTCTTTGTCGAGTAGACCTGGACTGTGCACGTGCCGTCAGCAGCCGACAAACAGGTTGCACCGTTCGGGAACGTAGGCCCATTCGGAGCCGTTGCGAAACTCATTGCCGCGCCTTGAACAGGCTTGTCATTTGTGTCATGCAAGGCTGCTGTCAGCGTGTAACTATTGTCAGCACCGGTTCCTACGACCAGTGGACCATTCGGGGTGACAGTCCATGAGGACTTCGTATTATCAACCACCGGACCGAATATGACGTTGATCGGAGAACCCTGAGGAGTCTTGTGAACTCCCGGTGTGTCTGGGTCGGTTACAGTCACATCGAACTTGAAGGACCCAGGTGTCTTCGACGTATACCAGATCGTCGAGGTGCCGTCCGCACCAGTCGGAGCGATGTCAGGTTGAACAGTCACAACAGAACCGGATTGATCAGCCGGAGTTGATGCGATCGCAACATCAGGCTTGGCATTGCCATCGCAGTCATAGGCGTACACCCGGAAGATGTCGCGCTGGACGCCATCATAGTAAACACCATTGACGAGCTCTTCGACACGAGTCACATTCCCGTTAGTCGGAGCACCCGGATCACCAGGCACGCATAGCGGGCCAGCTTTGAAGGTGGCTTGGACAGTATTGAAGGTGACTCCAGGACTAGTCGCGCCGATTGTGTACGTTCCTGTCACCTTGGACGTCACGTTCACCGAACATGTTCCGTCGGCGCCCGTGTTACACGTCGTCTGGTCGAAGGTCAGATTATCGACGGCAGGGAAAGTCACCACCTTATTCGCCACTGCATGGCCCATATCATCAGTCACTTGAGCTGTCACCTTGTAGTTTTCATTGACAGCTAGAGGTGGCTGATCCGGAGTCGGAGCAATAGTCAGCTTTCCAGTCGTGGCTACTCCAACTGTGAAGATCAAATCAGCAGGAGAACCCTTCGGAGTCTGCCCATTGATCGTCACAGGCACCGTGTACGTGCCATCTGTTGTCGCTGTGTAACCCAGGATCGCAGTTCCGTTTGCATCAGTCTTCGGATTAGCCGGTGTTGCCAACGTCAGACCAGCTGGTGTAGACGTGGCAGCCACATCTGCACCCGGAATCGGGTTGTTGTAAGAGTCGTAAGCATAGGCGTGAATCACGTCCTGCGCCTTACCATCGGCCAGGACACTGTTCGGGTCCACTTCCACACGGCTGAGGCAGCTAGGCGCCACGCACAGAGGTCCAGGAGCGAACTGCAACTGCACAGGGCTACCAGTGATATCCCCAGGACCACCATTGGGGCCTGGAAGAGTCGCATGAGCTTCGTAGGAACCTGCCACTGTCGATGTCAGCGTGACCGAGCACTGTCCAGTGGACAGCGTCAGACACGTAGTATCGCTCAGAGATGCATTCGTCGGGTCATTCACGGAGAAGCTCACTGTCGCATCAGCTTCGACATTCTTATTGGTATCTCTCACGGTTGCAGTCAAGGTATAGGTCTCGCCCACCTGGATTGGACCCGGAGGAGTTACTTCAAGGGTGGAATCCGGCAGAGAATACGGTCCAGGAATGAACCGGATCTGATTGAGAATACCCGACCCGTTACTGGGCTTGATCCCATCAAATGTCCCCTCGGCGGTGTAGGTACCAACCTTGGTCGCAGTCCAGGACACGTCAGCCGTGCCGTCTGGACCGGTTGTGACGGTGCCAGTCTGAGGCTTCAAGACTCCAGACAGATCACCCGTTGACTTATCAACGACAACAACTGTGGCATTCGGAACAACGTTGCCATAGCGATCGAGCGCATGTGCCGTCGCAACATCCGTGTCCGACCCATTCGCCACTGCATCATTCTTAGTCATCTCGAAATAGCTGTCACTGGAAACACCCGCAGGCCCGTATTCAACAGTTGGATGCTGTACGGCTTCCACGGCTCTGACTACTGCGGTCACCTCATACGTGCCGACCTTGGTTGCGGTCAACTCGCATGTATAAGTGCCTGGCTGGGATGGACCAACCTCTGCACACGGGCTCACCGTGGCTACATCTTCAGGATGCTGTTGGCTGATGCCAGTCACAGCGAAGTCTGTCGACGCAATGCCAGGAATCGGGTTGTTGTAGAGATCGCGAACGTCAACTGTCACCGTCACCGGAGAGCCAGCCTTCTGCTGAGTCGGGAACACCGACACTTTGGTGTTATTCCCATCGGGGTTCGGGTTTGGCTGGAAGGCCACGGTCTGCGGCGAATCGCTGACTTCACCTTCTTTGACAGTCGCATGGAGGACAACCGAATCTGCCATGTCATCAGTCAGAGTGGCATAAGCATTTCCAGTGGCATCTGTGGTTCCAGAAGTCACTGTCAATCCGGCCTTAGTACCTGAATCGATTGCAAACGACACATCGTAACCCTCAATCGGGTTTCCATCCTGGTCCACGATATTCGCAGTTGCCTTGACCGTGTCACCGACAGTCGGCGTGTTGTTATCCACAATCAGCTTCGACTTATTCAGGTCTGCACCCTTATGTCCGAATGTAACGTCTACAGAACCGAACTGTCCCTCTTGTCCATTACCCTGGAGGACGGTACCAGTCACGGTCGTGGTCTCCACGGTGTTGTCAGTGAGGGTCGTCGTGGCAACGCCTTGATCATTGGTCACTTCAATATCCGTGCCGGATGAAGTCGGATTGGCGAATACCGCTGAGTTAGTTGCGTGGAATGTCACGGAACCACCCTTGATAAGATTTCCATTCTTATCCATGAGAGTTGCCGTTGCAGTGGCCGACTCACCAGTCATTAGGCTAGTCGGCTTAACCGTTAGCGTCGACTTTTCCAGATCTGGGGGACCAGCAACGAAGTTCAGCGTGATCACGTTCGTACCCGTAGGCTTCCCGTCAATGTTAGAGGCCGTGGGCAACTTGCCATCAACTGTCACGGCAGCCTGGTATTGACCTGCCTTTGTTGAGCTATACCAGATCGTGCTTGTCCCATCATCACCTGTCGGCGAAATGCCTTCTTGAACCTTCAGGTCGTCTCCAGACTGGGATGTCGATGCCACCAACATTGCAGGAACGGGATTGCCCCACTTATCAAATGCATAGACCTTCGCGGTATCTCGGGCATCACCATCTGCAAAGGCGCCGTCATAAGTCACCTCAACGCGTGTGCGCAAGTTACTCGCCAGATTTGGATCCACAGGATCACAGCCTGACAGATGCGCACAGACGACGTCTGGCTTCCATACCACAGATTCAGCAGGCTTGGAGTTCGCACTAGTAATTGGTTGGCCCGCAGAAACCGCATTGATTGCGTAAGTGCCGGACTTAGTTGACCACACCGTGACTGTGCATTTACCACTAGCGTCGGCCGTGCAACTTGAACCATTCGGGAAAGTCGGACCTGTCGGATCAATTCTGAAAGAAATAACGCTCCCTGCGGAAGGCTGATGATTGTCATCTGCCAACGTTGCTGTCAAGGTGTATGTGTTGACAGCGTCCTGACCGACAATCAGCGGACCGGCCGGTGACACGGACCACGAAGAATACAGCGGGTTCACTGGAGGACCGAACCTAGCAGTGACTGGGGATCCCTGCGGAGTCACGGTTGTCGGTGTTCCCTGATCCACAGATGAGATACTCACGTCCGCTTGATAACTACCTACCTTGTTGGAAGTGTACCAAATTGTTGAGTTCCCATTTGCATCAGTCGCACCAATCGGAGACTGAATGGTCAAGTCAGGACTTGTGGTCGTCGACGCCACAGTCGCATTCGGAACAGCGTTGCCGTAGCAGTCAAATCCCCAAACCGAGAAGACGTCAGTATCGACACCATCTGCTCTCGCGCCATTCTGAACCTCGTCGACTCTGGTGATCTTGGTTGGAGGCAGACCGGCTGCAAGCTGCTTTTCTGGACCGCAGACCGGACCATTAGTGAACTGAGCTTCGACGGTGTTCCCGAAAACGGCACCACTTCCGTCAGTTGCACTGATGGTATATTTGCCAACCACTGTTGATGTCACATCTACCGTGCAGGTGCCGTCGGCACCGGTGGTACATGACGTCGGATTGATAGTGAGATCCGCCACTGCCGGGAACCTCGCATTCTGCCCAGAGACAGGATTGCCGTTATCATCGGCCACCTTAGCCGTAACAGTAAAGTGCGATCCCACTTGCTGGGGCTTATCCGGAGTGATCGACAAGCTACCCATACCGTTGCCATGCGTGAAATTCATGGTGTCAGATACGGGCACCTGCTGGCCTTGCAGGGTCACAGTGATCGGATAGGAGCCGGCAGTTGTTGATGTGTAACCAATAGAAGCCGTCCCTTGAGCGTCGGTCTTCGGATCAGTTGCGCCAACTGGGTGAACCTCGCCAGGCACTGTCACATTAAGTAGAGCGCCAGCCACCGGATTACCCAGTTGGTCAAATGCAAACACATTCACCTTGTCCTGAGAAGTGCCGTTGGCGACAGCACCATTCGGATCAATCGTCACATGCGTCTTGCAGTCCGGAGTGTTCACACAGACCGGGCCATTCGTGAAGACCACAGTCTGCGGACTGGCCTTGGTGGGATCACCATTGCCACCGACATCCGTCGGAACACCGTTCTGAGGCACAGTTGCATGGACTGTGTATGTGTCAGCCACATTAGATGTCAGTGTGACCGTGCATGTACCATCGCTAAGGGTCCTACATGTCGTATCACTCAAGGACGCTGTTGCCGGATTCACTGAGAAGCTAACAATCGCGGCTGGGACAAGATGGTTGTCTTTGTCCCGCGCTGTCGCTTTGAGAGTGTAGGTCTGCCCAGCGGCGATCGGACTTGGAGGAGTGATTTCCAGGCTGGAATGTGCCGCATCGACTATTCCGAGTGCGAATCGGATCTGGTTCAAAACGCCCGTCTTTCCAGGCACTGTTGGATTCAATCCGTCTATGGTTCCCTGCGCGGTGTATATGCCGGGCTGAGTTGCCGTCCAGGAAATCTCTGCGGTCCCATCGGCTCCGGTCGTTGCAGTAGCTACCCTCGGATTGAGGATATTAGCTAGATCACCAGTCGTTTGATCGACGGCCTCAACATTGGCATCCGGGACCGCATTGCCATACACATCATAGGCAAATGCCGTCGCCGTGTCTCGTGCGTTGCCGTCGGCTAGTTGATCGTTGGCACCCATCTGGAATCGAGTCAAGTTGCCCGCGTTGTCAGGAAGAACCGGCGTGCAGTTGTTCACGCAGACAGCTCCATGTACAAAGGTCACCGTGGGTTTCTCATTGAGTGGAACGGCCGTTACCACTGCCGACACTGTGTACTGACCGACAAGCTTGGCAGTCATGTCACATGTATAGACCCCCGGAGCAGATGCTCCGATCTCGGCACAGTTGGTCACACTGGCTGAATCATTAGGACCGCTACCTTTCGATCCCGAGACCTGAATTTGCGATATCGGAATGTTGGGAACTGGAGTCTTATCAGCAGTACGGGCTGTGATCGTTACCTTCACAAGTGCACCTACGACCTGAGTCGTCGGCTCGACCGAAACACTGGACTGGTTGGGATCAACAATAAGTACTCCACCAGTGAATGTGATAGGTACGGGAGAGTTCTTTATCTGCTTTAGATCACTTTCAATCGGAACGGCAGCAGAAACATTTACAACTTCTGCCTTGCTATCAGTCACAGAGGCTAGTGCAATACCGTCAACATCAGTCTTCACGACCTGTGGAGGCTGATTCGCATTGATCGCCGCATTGCCATCCGAACCAAAAGTTACAGGAACATCTGGTATTGGGTTGCAATTGGCATCAGTTACCAAAGCCTTCGCAGTCGACGTTTGGCTGACATCCAACTGGGTCGGGTTTGCCGAGAGGTTCGAACTGGGCCGCGCGATTGGCTGAGTGCAGTCTGGAACATTAATAACTATCGGACCCGGTCGGAACGGTATGGGCAACGCCTGCTCAGTATCACTGTCCTTCGTATGAATCGGTTTGTTGAAGACCGACACGCTTGCCGTCATGGTGTAGTCCGAGACTCCGGTCGAGTACTGAACCGTATACGTGCCATCACCATTATTCTTCACGTTGGTGATCGTCACCATGGTCTGAGGATTGACTTGCGAGTTCTGACTATTCGCCATGAAATGTATGGCTGATACGGGCAGATTGCTAATCGGATTCTTGTCATCATCAAGAATAGTGAGAGTTGCCGTGTAATGAGTCAGAGTGCCATCAGGGAGTCCTGGAACAGTAACAGTCGGCCAACCCGTCATATTTATTCGATCTGTCGGATCCACAACGGGATCTACGGTGAAATACGAATTCTTGTAGATCGGGCACGTGTCATCGTCGCAGGTCGGAGGCGTAAATGTTATTGTCACAGGCGAGTTTTTAATCTCCGCAGCAGGATTGCTCTGGTACGGAATTGTTGCCGAAACGTGAACGGCCTCAGCTGTGTTGTCCTTGACCGTCACTGATGCATGTCCCGTAGCGTCAGTCGGTTGGACGTAGGGGGAATTTGTTGTATTCAGTGTGGCGCTTCCATCAGAGCTAAACGTCACGTCAAATCCCTCAACCGGATTACCGTAATAGTCCGTGATATAGGCCGTTGCTAACGAAGCATCCTTTGTTGTCAGATTCAACGGGTCAGCGGACAAGTTCGTGCACTTAATTGTTGGATCTGCGCATTCCAGAACCGGTAGACCATGCACGAATGGAATCGGCAATACGTTTGTATTGTACTTCTGGCTCAAAGCCTTAATCTGGTCAACTGTCACACTTGCGGTTGCAGTGGAAGTCGCCTTCTTTGACGTGTACTGCACAGTGTACGTTCCGTCACCATTGTTCTTCAGGGCAGAGATACTGACGTTCGGATCTGTTGCGGTGAAGTTAACATCGCTCGCCGTCAAGTTAGGCATCGGTTGGTCTTCTTGATCATTCGCTGTCAAGATCGCAGTGTAAGAAGTCGCAGTACCCGTTGGTGGATTGGGAATATCCACCATCACAGGATCCTGGCCGGCAAGAGTGTCAGGTGAGACTGTGAAGTCGCTGTTAGCAGGATCGAAGACGGGCTGGTAAGTGAACTCCACCGTGGCGGGAGAACCGTTCACATCTACGTTCGCACCATGGCTCACCACAGTCGCCGAAACCTGATACTTACCGGGATCGTTAGATGACACAGTGATATTGCAGGTGCCATTTGCATCCGTCGTGCACGTCGTAGTAGATAGCTTGAGCTTTGGATCCGAGCCGGAGAAGGTGACAACTTCATTTGGAACCAAAGCCCCACTACGGGTTTTTGCCGTCACAGTCGCAGTAATGTTCTTGCCAAGGTCAGTCTTCTCTGGGCTGACGACGAGCGTCGACTGTGTCGGATCTGGTATAAGTCCCTTAAATGTCACCAGTGCGGTCACATCCTCACCAGTGGCAGGAGTATACGTCCATGATGCTGTCAATCCATTGAACGTGAAGTCAACTTTAGGCTGAATCATGTCTCCGGTGACGCTGTCCACGATTGCGACATTTGTAATATCCCAGTCAGCATTGGGCACTGTGGCTGTCATTGTCGCGGGGACCCCGGCTGCAACACCAGTGCCCTTACCTACGACTGGATCATGCCCAGCTGTGATGGAAGTGGTCCAGGAACTGCCGGTCATGCCGAATGAGAAAGTTCCGGTTGGACCATCGGTCTGTGCCGCTGGGCGGTAGACGGAGTCAGCCACATTGAACAGATAGTCCTCGATCTCACCTGGAGTTGTCCAGGCTGTCGAACCGGAACCGCCGTAGTATTCACCACCGGCGTTGGTTGGCTGTTTGATGTCGTTCAACGAGGCGTTCACACGCATCTGGACCGGTTGCGTTCCACTGATCGCTGGAGATGAACCGGACTGGAACTGATAGTTGCCAGTGGCAGTGGTTCCAGTCGTTCCACCGAAGACCTGCGGGGTCCAGACGGGAGTCGTGTTCCATGTGTCGTTGCCAGCACCAGTAGTCCAACCAGTCACATGCGCGTTCGAGGCCTGGGAGCCAGACACAGTGGCAATCATCGGATACTCTTTGCTCGCCGCGAGCACGTCATCGGTCAAGGAGAAAGGAGCGATCTTGCTGTTGATGGCAACACCGTCGTCAGTGGCGTTATGTGCCTTGTTGTCGGTGGCGGGGCCAGTGTAGGCGCCGAGCGTGTTACCCAAGAAGACCTCAGGAGCGCCGGTGCCGTTGATGTGGGCGGGGACGTTCGAGTCGGTCGGGCCTGCTGCCGCGTCACCGTAGGAGCCGAAGGCTGAGAAGCCGAAGTCGGCTGACGGAACTTGCTGGCTAGTCGCGAAGACGACTGTTGCGTAGGAAGCCCAGGTCGACGGATCGGACGTGGAGCCGAGGGCGCCAGGCGTGGGATCAGGAGAACCCAAAGGCAGAGCGCCGTTGCAGGCACCGCCAGTTTCGGAGGTGATGTCTCCGCTGAGGCACTTGACGGTGGCCACGTTGTGGACCTGCTGGCCTGCGGAGTTGTAGCCGACCTCATCTGAGCCGGCGCCCCATGTCTGGGTCGCGTTGACCATCGTGCCGCCCAGCACGGGCGCTTGGACCTGGACAGGGCGGACGTAGTACGTCTGAGTCGAGGAACCGGAAACGATGAATGAATACTGTCCAGTGGAGTCAGTCGTCTGACTGGAGAGCATCAGTTTCGCCGAACCATCGGCTTGTTGGGCGTACAAGGCCACGGTTTGATCAGGAATCCCGACTTCACCGTTGTCAATCTTGCCGTCACCGTTGGCATCGTTGTAGATCACCCCTCGGATGATCTGCGCCTGTTCGGGGGACATATTGTCACGTGACGTTGCCGTGGACAGTTGATCGTTCTGTACCGACCAGATGACTCTCGCCAAGCCTGTCAGCGGGTCGATCTTCACCATCCTGGTCGTGCCGGACCAGTCACCGCCAGCCAAGCCGGTAGCAGGCATGGAGGCAGGCTTGTTGTAGATACCTGTACCGCCACCGAGCAGGAACTGGCCGTTGATGAAGGCGTTGCCCCAGATGTTCGAACCACTGCTCCACCAAGAGTTGGCATTGAAAGGATCCTTGTTGATCTTCTCCACGACATAGTACCGCCATGGATTGGCCGCCGTGCCGTCAACGATGTTCCCACTGGCGTCACGAGCTGGTTCCATACGGACCAAGGACATATTTCCAGCACTGGTCGCAGACAGACCGGATCCTGAATAGGTGTAGGCATTACCATCCGCGTCCAAGGCTATGTCACATGGCGCCCCTGGCGTGGAACTACCGCTGCCAGAGACGTTTTGTCGGACTTTCACACGTTCTTGTGGCACCGTTGCCATTCCCTGATACCAGTCGCCTGGCTGAACTGAACCGGACATCGAATACTTGCCAGTCGTGGGATCCCAGATGCCGAAAGTCCATTCGGACTCAGAGCTTGCAGCTGTCGAGTTCGATGACTGGTTGTCGACTGCTGCTCCGCCGTTCCATGCGATACGGACGTAGAGATTGCCTGTGTACTGGTCGATCTCACCACCTGTCGCGTGGCCGTTGGCCAAACCCTGGTTGAATCCGCCAGCCATCTTGAAGGCCGGCATACAGGCGTACTGGATGTCCGACTGGCCCACAGTCACACGCACAACGGGAGTGTATCCCGAATCACACGTCGCGGGGCCGTTACTGCGCGGAGCTGTGTTCTTCATGAAGTACATGGTCAGCGCGCCTGTCGGATTGTCCCTCGTACCACCGATGCGGCCGATCATATTCGTGTCGAACTGGAATGTGTCGAAGCTGGTCTGACCAGCGGGGGTGGGCGCGATACGCTCAAAGGCCAGCACCGCCCGGGTCTTATACGTCGTGTTATCGGACGACCAACCGTAGGCCTGCCACACCATGTTCACGGTTGAACCGATAGGTGTGGTAGCAACTGACGTCAACGTCGAATCGTCAGTGGTCCAATAGATGGATTGGTCATTGACCTGGTCGACCGGAACCACCCAGTTGGCCTTCCAAGTCCCGTAGGTGGTCCAGACAGGCATCTGACCCTGGTTAGAGACCGGGTCCCCCCGTCCTGCGGGCTCAGCCGCAGCTTGCGGGAGGGCATTGGGCTGCAATTGACCAACCACAATGGCCCCAATGGTCAATGCAAAAGAAGAAAGAAAAGCCAAAGGCTTGATCCAGCCACGACGGCGCGGAGCACCGGTGGACCCATGGATATTGGATGAATTGACAGGCAACATAAATCCCCCCCGACAACAAATATGCATCAGGCACATAAAATTCCGGGTTATCCTCCCCAGTCTTGGAGTTCACCCCGGACCCGAAGGCCACTCACCTCCGGTATCCGCAATCTTGCCACAGTGCTACCACGATCCGCAAGCTCACCATGCAGATTCGCAGGACCCGGATTCTTAGGAAAACCCGGTCGTCACTAGGCTAACAACTGGCACCTTTCATTGGTGAATCTGTGCTCGGAATGTGTCATTGCATCCCCTAAACAAAGAGAGGGCCCGCAGCCGTTCCGCGGACCCTCTCCACGGCAAGATATTGGGAGGAGAACCTTGCCGCGCCTTGGCAGAATTATCAGGACTATGCGTCCTTGTTGGTGGTGTTTGCATGCCGGGTGAGGACTGCCACACCCCTGCCCCGAGTTTGGCTTGAGCCTACCACAGGGAGTTGAACGAGGTGGCGAAAATTCTTATATTTCTCCTTATCAACTAGCATTTTGTTGAGCGCGGAGAGCAGAATCGGCTCAGAAGTGCAGGAAGTTTATATGTGCTGAAATCGGGGGTTGGTTGATTCGCGCGGGGTGCGAAATAGGGTGAAATATCGCTGTGCGCCATGTGAATCTGGAGCCGGTCGATACTGTCATGCCTTATATATAGGGGCGGTTTCACACTCTTGGATAATGTGTTCACTGTCAGCGAACACAGGCCAAATTCTGAGGCCGTATTAGCCTCTGATCAGGCGTTCGACGCTGGGCTGACAGTACAACATCGTTCAGAATATTCTTAGGGACTCACGAGTCGACATGGCGGCCGGGGGGCGCACAGCAAACATGAATCGATGGTATCGGGTTACTCGGGGGTGCCCCACGCTCCGGCTGGAACGCACGCCCAGATGGGCAGTTTAGGCGCACGGACGAGGTCCATCTGACACGGTGAAGACGCTCTTAGGGCACGAAGAGCTTGTCGTCGAGTAGCTGGGTCTCCTGATCGAGGACTTGAGCGGCCAAGAGGCTCACGGGTGTGCCTGCGAGGGTGGCCGAGGGGTCCAGGGCCAGCCACGGCACCAAGACGAAAGCCCGGTTTGCCGCACGGGGGTGGGGCAGGATGAGGTCGGGTTGGGTCCACACTTCGGTACCGGCACACACCAGGTCGATGTCGAGGGTTCTGGGACCGCCCGCGACATGACGAGTGCGGTGGGCCCGGGACTCGATGGTCAGCGCCCGGTGCAACAGGTCGGGTGCGGGGAGGTCAGAGTGGACAAGCAGAATGGCGTTGAGGAAGTTCTCTTGTTTGATTTCTCCTTGAGCAACCGTGTCGTAGACCGGGGACACCCGGGCCTGCTCGATTCCCGGGGTCGCCGCCAGAGCGGACACTGCGAATTGTAGGTAGTCAAGTCTCGGTTCGATATTCGATCCGAGTGAGAAGACGACCGACCGGGGGGTATGACCAGGGGACAGTGGACCGGGTAGGGGGGCCAGATCAGGGGAAGACAGATTGGGCAAGGGGGCAGGACCCGGAGAAGAGGCAGGAGACCGGAGGGCCACACCTGGGGAGACTGCAGCGGAAGCAGGTCTAGGTGGAACAGTCTGTGAAGAGGAAACAGTCCTAGGTGGAACAGTCGGTGAAACGGAAGCAGGTCTAGGTGGAACAGTCGGTGAAACGGAACTCGACACAGGTAAAACAGACCGTGACGCGGAACCAGACACAGGTTGGACCGGCACAGCGGTGTCACTGGGGGACGACGGGACGGACGGGTTCGGTGGGAGCACATCGGAGGCAGCATGAACGAGGCCGGGGGAGTTGGGAGTCGTGCGACTCGCGGCTGTGGTGGTCACGAGTACGTCGGTGACGCTGACGGACAGAGGGGCCTGGGGCTTGTGGATGCTGATTCGGACGTACTCCATGGGGAATCGGTTGAGGAGAGTTTCTCGTACACGGTAGGCCACGGTCTCAATCAGATCGACCGGCGTACCTTCGACGGAGGCGACCACCAGGTCGGACACCTGGCCGTAGTCGATAGTGTTGACCAGGTCGTCGGTGCGGGAGGCCTGGAGCATGTCTTGCCACCAAGTGACGTCGACTCGGAAGGGTTGGCCCTCCTGGCGCTCGCGAGCGAAGACGCCGTGGTAGGCCCAGACTTCGATACCGACGATGTTCATTGTGTCGAGAGTCCCCATGCGGTCTAGGTCGGCGGGTATGAGGGGTCTACTAGGCATGACCACCATCCTGTGCCTTGTCATCAGGGTGGGGTACGCCATCAATACCCTCTGTGGTGGAACGGGCGACTTGGGCGGAACGAAGGGCGTCAGCGGAACGGACGGCGTCAACTGAGCGAGAGGCTCCGGGGGACCGGATAGCTTCCGTAGAACGAGAGGCCCGGGGGGAACGATTGGCTTCAGGGTGCCGGTGAGCGTGGGCTGACCGGGTGACTTCGGCGGGGCGGGCGGCTTCGACTGAGCGGATGGCGTTCACGTGATCGGCGACTGTGTGGGTGCGTACGGCCCAGACTCGGCGCCCGGCCAGGAGGGCGGTCACCCCTGCACTCGCGGCGTCGCGCTGCCACGGCTCGGTGGGGTGGCTGTAGACCACTGACAGGAATCGCTTGCGTGACACTCCCCACAGGACTTTGAAACCCAATGCAGAAATGGCGTCGGCACGGGCGACCAAGGCCCAGTTCTGCTCGGTATTCTTGCCGAAGCCGATGCCAGGGTCGAGAATCAGCTTGTCGGGATGGATGCCAGCCCGGATGGCGATGGTAGCTCGCTCGGACAGTTCGGCGCACGTCTCGGCGACAACATCGGTGTGGGTGAACCGGTGGTCGAAGGGAGTACGCCAGTGTTGGAGGACATAGCCAGCCTCGTACTGGGCGGCGACGGCCAAGATCTTTGGATCGACCAGGCCTCCGGAAACATCGTTGACCAGGACGGCACCCGCCTGGAGTGCGGCACGGGCGACGGACGCGCGCACAGTATCTATACTGACGGCCACTCCGGCTCGGACCAGGGCATCAATCACGGGGAGGGCACGGGCGATCTCCTCGGCTTCGCTCACACGCTCGGCGCCGGGTCTGGTTGATTCGGCACCGACATCGACGAGTGCGGCACCCTGGTTGCGCAAGGACAATCCGAAGGCGATGGCTTGGGCAGTCGTTCGGTGGGTGGGCTCGGCGAACGAGTCGGGGGTGACGTTGAGGATGCCCATCACACGGGTGGGACCTGGCGTAAACAATGATACTAGTGCCTGGGGGCGCGACATCACCCTGCCATATATATACGGTGAGGTGGACCCACGAGATGCTGGAGGGGTCATCGGCCACCCCAGTCACCACAACAGACGGGAACGCTCAGCAGTCCGCGTGGATGCACGCTGAACGGATCCGTCAACCACGTCCGCACCACATCCCTCAGCCGTTCGCGCCCGGGCAGGGGGAGGATCCACTCTTCTCGTGGGACAGTGCCTCGATCTGGGACAGTCATGGGCGGGGACGGCCTGCCAGGATGAGGCTCATGGCCTCGGCCCGGGTGGTGGGGTTGTGCAGGACACCTCGTACTGCTGAGGTGACTGTCCTGGAGCCGGGTTTGCGAACTCCGCGCATGGACATGCACAGGTGTTCGGCTTCGATGACGACGATGGCTCCGGCAGGATGAAGGTGGGACATCAGGGCATCGGCGATCTGGGTGGTCAAGCGCTCTTGGACCTGGAGGCGTTTGGCGAAGACGTCGACCAAGCGGGCCAGTTTCGACAAACCGACGATTTGTTTGCTGTCCCCCGGGATATAGCCGACATGGGCCACGCCTGTGAATGGAACGAGGTGGTGCTCGCAGTAGCTCCACAGTTCGATGTCTTTGACAAGAACCAAGTCTCGATGGTCGATGTTGAACCTCGTTCCCAGGACATCGGCTGGGTCGGCATCCATTCCCGAGAACGCCTCTTGGTACGCAGCTGCCACTCGGGCAGGAGTAGCACGCAGGCCCTCACGATCGGGGTCTTCCCCGATGCCAATGAGCAGTTCGCGTACGGCAGCTTCCACACGTCGGGTGTCTACTGCCATCGGGCACCTCCTGGTGCACTGAGCACGCGGTGGGCGACGTGGCCACTCACCATCATGACATCACTCCTCTATATTCGCGCGATGGGGGGTACGGGACTCAAGACTGTGGTAGACAGTGTGACACACTCTGCTACGCACGAGGGGCCGGGGGCGGCCAGTTGCCAGGAACATCGGGGTCTACCCACGTGCCTGGGCCCAGTGCGGACTCAGGGGGTTGACCAGGGACGGGGGGTTGGCCGGGTACGGGAGATTGCCCCGGCGCGGAAGGTTGCCCAGGTGGAGGCAGGTACGCGCCAGGGGCCCCGGGGACGGGTGCCCCGGAGTGGGGGTTGGCGGGCGTGGGGGGCGAGGGCATGGCCCACGGTGAGGACACTGGGGGTCCCCACGGCTGGTGGGACGTTGATGACGAGGATTGTTGTCCATCGGCTGTCGCTCCGGGAGCAGCGAGTGGGCCGGAAGAAGCAGGCGGCTGCTGTCCGAAATATGACTGGCTGGCCGATGAACCAGACAGAGGTGAACCGGGTGTTGGCTGAGCCGAGGGGGAACCGGATGGGGATGAATCAGAGTGTTGCTGACCTGGCGAAGAAGCCGACGGTGATGCTCCTGAGTACGACTGACCCGACTGAGAATCCGAGGTCGGTGCAGCTGGGTGTGGCTGACCAGACGGGGAACCCGAAGGAGACGGACCTGGGTACGGCTGGCCTGATTCCGAGGTGGGTGGGGACCACGCGGGGTACGGCGGGGGTAGATAAGAGCCCGTGGGAGCCGAACCCGGGTAGTGCTGGGTCGAGGAGGGGTCTGGCTGCCCGGGGCCCGGCTGCGGTCCGGAGGTCCACGACTGGGACTGAGGGGTCCAGGGTTGGGGCTGGCCTGACTCCAGAGACTGCGAGGATCCGGGGGGCAGGGCGCGCATCTGGGGGTCCTCGTCATCCAGATTGGGTTCGGGGATGTCCGGGGCGGGCACTGGGGGGATCGACGACGGCTGGCGGGTGTCCGAGCCGGTCCACGCTGGGCGGGTGGGCCGCATTCTCAGGTCGGCAAAGACAGTGGCCACTTGTTCCTTATCCAGAGTCTCCTGTTCGAGCAACTCGCGTACCAAATTGTCCAAGATATCGCGGTTGTCGACCAGGGTGTCGAAGGCCTCCTGATGGGCGTTGTTGATCAGGCTGGACACCTCGGTGTCGATCACAGCAGCCGTCTGCGGGGAGATCGTGTTGGACTGCCCCATCTCCAGACCCAGGAAGGGCTCGCGGTCGTCGGAACCGTAGCGTACTGCTCCCAGGGCAGAGGTCATACCGAACTGCATGACCATCGCTCGGGCCACCTTGGTCGCCTTCTCGATGTCGTTGCTGGCGCCGGTGGTCGGGTCGTGGAAGATCAGTTCCTCGGCCGCTCGCCCGCCCAGCATGTAGGCCAGTTGGTCGAGCAACTGCCCGCGGGTCTGGGAGTACTTGTCCTGATCGGGCATGACCATGGTGTAGCCGAGGGCCTGGCCGCGCGGGAGGATCGTGATCTTTTGGACAGGATCGTTGCCAGGCATGGCGGCGGCCACCAGAGCATGGCCGCTCTCATGGTAGGCGGTGATGAGAATCTCCTGGGCGCTCATGACACGGGTTCTCTTCTGGGGACCGGCGACCACTCTGTCAATCGATTCGTCGAGGACGGGGTTGGTGATCTGCGTCAGGTTGGTACGAGCGGCCAGCAGGGCGGCCTCGTTGAGGACATTGGCCAGATCGGCTCCGGTGAACCCTGGGGTACGCCGGGCCACGCCGCGCAGATCGACATCCGCCGCGAGAGGTTTGCCTGTGGCATGGACCAGGAGGATCCTGTATCGTCCCTTCAAATCAGGGGAATCGACGGCGATCTGGCGATCGAAACGACCGGGGCGCAGCAGAGCTGGATCCAGCACGTCGGGCCGGTTGGTGGCCGCGATCAAGATGACGCCACCATGGACGTCGAAACCGTCCATTTCAACGAGCAACTGGTTCAGCGTCTGCTCGCGTTCGTCGTGACCGCCGCCCATGCCGGCCCCGCGGTGACGCCCGACGGCGTCGATCTCGTCGATGAAGACGATGGCGGGAGCATTGGCCTTGGCCTGTTCGAACAGGTCCCTCACCCGTGAGGCGCCCACACCGACGAACATCTCGACGAAATCCGAGCCAGAGATGGAATAGAAGGGAACGCCGGCCTCACCGGCGACAGCTCGGGCAAGAAGAGTTTTCCCAGTGCCGGGAGGGCCGTACAGCAAAACTCCCTTGGGGATCTTGGCGCCCAGAGCCTTGAACTTGCCTGGCGCCTCCAAGAATTCCTTGATCTCCTGGAGTTCCTCGACGGCTTCGTCGACGCCGGCCACATCGGCAAACGTGGTCTTCGGAGTGTCTTTGTTGGCCACCTTCGCCTTCGAACGCCCGAAACTGAAGACACGTCCGCCAGCGCCGCCGCCCATCGACCCCATGAGGAAGATGAACAATCCCACGAACAACAGCAGCGGGATGAGATAAGTGAGCAGCGAACTCCAGATACTCGTGGTCGGGTTTTTGCCATTCCAGTGGTCCAGAGTCCCTTGGGCGACGCGTTCGTTCAACCGCGAGATCAGCTGATCCTCCGAGGTTCCCACCCAGTACGCTTCGATCCTGGTCCCGTCGGCTTTCGTGATCTGGATGAGCTGCTGTTGGTCGATCAAGACCACTTCGGTCAACGGTTCGTCGCCCATGATGACCGACACGACTTGGGAGGTTGGCACGTCGTCGTAGCTGGGGGAACTCTGGCTCAGCCTGAACACGACGACGAGCAGGACCAGGGCCACCAGAACCCACAGGAAGGGGCTCTTCAGAATTCTCTTCAGTATTGTCATGGCTCATCCAGCTCGTTCATGTTCTCACGAATAGATCTCGGGAGATAAGATACCTAATCCGCGTAAGTTGCGGTAGCGCCCGGCGTAGTCCAGGCCGTACCCCACGACGAAATCGCTGGGGATGTCGAAACCGAGGTATTTGACACTGACGTGGTTGGACGCCGCTTCCGGTTTGCGGAAACCGGCGCAGACTTCGATGCTGGCAGGGTTGCGTGATTTCAGGTTCTCGATCAGGTACGACAAGGTCAGCCCCGTGTCGACGATGTCCTCGACGATGACGACGTGGCGGTCCACGATGGAAGTGTTCATATCCTTGAGAATGCGCACCACCCCCGACGACGCGACGCCGGAACCGTAAGAGGAAATAGCCATCCAGTCCATTTCGCAGTGGATGCTCAGCGCCCGGCTGAGGTCGGCCATCACCATGACCGCGCCATTGAGGATGCCCACGAGCAACACAGACCGGTCGGCGTAATCCTCGTCGATTTGGGCGGCGAGTTCCCCGATCCTGGATTCGATCTGCTCCTCGGTAAACAGTACGGAACTGAGGTCACCTCGTACATCTTCCAGATTCACGTGCTT